>JAAFJT010000104.1 GCA_013298955.1 Chitinophagales bacterium | reverse complement strand
TTTCCCAAAAAAATAATTTTGTAATTCCAAAACAAACCGTACATTTGCACCGCCAAAAAGTGCCATATCACTAAGTGAGGTATGTCAATTGGCAATCATTTTTTGATAAATATGTAAAAGGTTATGAATCAGAAGATTAGAATTAAACTGCGTTCTTACGACCATAATCTCGTGGATAAATCCACCGAGAAAATCGTAAAAACGGTACGCGCATCAGGCGCGGTTGTCACGGGTCCGATTCCGCTGCCTACCGAGAAACAGATTTTTACCGTCTTGCGCTCGCCGCATGTCAATAAAAAATCTCGGGAACAGTTCCAATTGCGTACCCACAAACGCTTGATTGAAATCTACACACCGAATCAAAAAACGGTGGACGCGCTTTCTAAATTAGAATTGCCGTCGGGAGTAGATATTGCAGTCAAATTGACTTAGCGATTTACGAAGCGATTTAGTGTAGCTTTTACGGTTCGGGTCGGCGTTCCTGCCAGCAGTATCGCAGCCGATACCCATCCGTGCAAAGTCGTCCGTTGTCCGCAACGCGTCGGCAAAGCAACATCCTACCTAAGTTTTCTTAAATTTAGTCAAATTTTAAAAAAAAATTTTAAGACGTGAACGGATTAATCGGTAAGAAAGTGGGTATGACCTCCTTCTTTGACGAAAAAGGAAATTCCGTTGCTTGTACAGTTGTTGAATTGGGTCCTTGCGTCGTGACGCAAGTGAAAACTCAAAAAACAGACGGTTATGCAGCGTTGCAATTGGGTTTCGGCAAAGCTAAGGTTAAAAATACTTCCAAAGCGATGCAAGGGCATTTCGCAGGAGCGAAAACAGAGCCGCTTAGAGAAGTCGCTGAATTTAGAGATTGCCCTCTTGTAAAAGAGTTAGGCGATGTCGTCACTGTTACAGACGTGTTCCAAGTGGGTGATAAAGTCGAAGCGGTAGCCACTTCCAAAGGAAAGGGTTTCCAAGGCGTTGTCAAAAGACATGGTTTCGGCGGGGTGGGCGAGTCCACACACGGGCAACACAATCGGTTGCGCGCTCCCGGTTCGATTGGAGCTTCTTCGTTTCCCTCGAAAGTATTCAAGGGGATGCGGATGGCAGGTCGAACAGGCGGCGATAGAGTAACGATTAAAGGGCTTCGAGTGGCGAAAATCTACGCAGAGCAGAATATCATATTAGTCAAAGGCGCGATTCCGGGTGCGAAAGGCGGTTTTGTCATCATTGAAAAATAATCAAAAATGACTGTCGAGGTTTTAAATATAAAAGGCGAAAAAACGGGTAGAACGTTGGAAATGCCTGCGGATGTTTTCGGCATCGAACCGCATCAACATTCGGTCTATCTTGCCGTCAAACAGTACTTGGCGCATCAACGTCAAGGGACGCACAAGTCCAAAGAACGGAGTGAAATTAGTGGCTCTACTCGAAAATTGCACCGTCAAAAAGGCACGGGTGGTTCTCGGAAAGGGGACATTAATTCGCCTTTGTTCCCTGGTGGTGGACGGGTTTTTGGTCCGAAACCCCATAAATATTCTATTCAATTGAATAAAAAAGTCGCTCGGTTGGCGCGTCGCTCGGCATTGTCGGCGAAAGCAGCAGCAGGCGAGTTGGTTGTGGTAGAAGATTTTGGTTTCGACGTGCCGAAAACGGCTACGTTGCGTCAATTAGTGTCTGGTATCGGCTCCGCTAAAAAAGCGTTGATTGTTACAGGCGCGGATAAAGGCGAAAATGTGTATCTTTCAGGTCGTAATTTGGATAATATCACGGTCGCACGCGCTCAGGATTTGAACACGTATCAAATCATGAATGGCGGCTTGATTGTTTTATCTGAAAGCGCGATTCCGGTGATTGCAAGCAGTTTATCCTAATTCAATAATCCAAGAATAATGGCAAAGAATATTTTAATAAAGCCCTTAATCACTGAAAAATCGGAATCGCTCGCAAAAAATCGGCAATATGCTTTCAAAGTAGCCAAAGATGCGAACAAAATTCAGATTCAGAAAGCGATAGAGGATATGTTTAACGTCGCGGTGCAATCCGTTAATACGGCGGTGATGCCCGGCAAGGCGAAAACGCGTCAATCGAAACGCAATGTCATGCGCGGACAAAAACCTTCTTTCAAGAAGGCGTATATCACGTTGCGGGAAGGCGAAAAATTGGAGTTTTTCGGCAGTGCTGATGAGGAAATCAACACGGATGACGTTCAATAACGATATTTAAATCGTTGATTTTGAATCATATACTCAAAATCTAATCGTAAAAAAAAATGCCAGTAAAAAAATATAACCCGCTAACCCCGAGTTTGCGGTATCGCGTAACGAATGCGTTTAAAGAGGTTACAACGAGCAATACCCCTGAAAAAAGTCTCGTCGCACCCATGCACAGCAAAGGTGGACGGAATCATTCAGGTAAAATGACCGTTCGGAACGTCGGTGGGGGTCACAAGCGTTCTTATCGCATTATCGATTTCAAACGCGATAAAGATGGTGTCCCTGCAACCGTGCAAACGATTGAGTATGACCCAAATCGCTCTGCGTTTATTGCATTAGTGTTTTACGCAGATGGTGAAAAACGATATATCATTGCTCCTCATGGTTTGAAAGTGGGGGCAAAAGTGGTTAGCGGCAAAGGGGCTGCGCCAGAATTGGGCAATACGTTACTTTTAAGTGAAGTGCCTCTCGGTTCTCAGATTCATGCGATTGAAATGCAACCGGGCAAAGGAGCTGCTGCGGCACGGAGTGCAGGCAATTATGCAACTTTGGCGGGTCGGGAAGATAAATATGTGGTGATTAAAATGCCAAGTGGTGAATTACGCCGTATTTTATCGACTTGCCGTGCAACGATGGGTGTAGCGTCGAATCCAGACCACTCTTTGGAAGTCGAAGGTAAAGCAGGTGCTAAACGGTGGAAAGGTCGTCGTCCGCGCGTTCGTGGTGTGGCGATGAACCCTGTGGATCACCCGATGGGTGGTGGTGAAGGTCGTGCAAGTGGTGGTCATCCGCGTTCTCGCACGGGCATTATGGCAAAAGGTCAAAAGACGCGTAGCCCGAATGCAACTTCTAATCGCCTCATCATCTCTCGCAGAAAAGTGGGCAAGAAGAAATAAGGAACCCCAAGTAGTCTGAATTTTTTTTTGTCATTCCACAGGAATGACAAAAAAATCAGACGACCGTATTTAAAAATTGTTTAAAAAGGAAGTATTCAATGCCACGTTCTCTAAAAAAAGGACCTTACGTTTTCCACAAATTGATAAAAAAAGTGGAAACGCAAAAAGCCTCTAACAAAAGAGGGGTCATCAAAACTTGGTCAAGAGCGTCCATGATTGTTCCCAATATGGTGGGTTTGACGATGGGTGTTCATAATGGCAAAACGTTTGTACCCGTTCTCGTCACCGAAAATATGGTCGGTCATAAATTGGGCGAATTTTCACCAACGCGTTCTTTCAAAGGACACGGCGGGAAAAAAGGTAAATAAATAATTTTGTATCAATATTATCAAATTGTTTAAATGATAATATTTAAATGATTGATAATCAATACAAATCCTAACAATGGAAGCAGTAGCTAAACTCAAAAGTTGTTCTATGTCTGCGCAAAAAATGCGTTTGGTCATTGACAACATACGGGGTAAAAACGTCAATGATGCGTTAAATATCCTGCGTTTTTCTAAACGCGAAGCAGCGATTTGGTTGGATAAATTGTTGCGTTCAGCGATTGCGAACTGGGAAGTTCGTACTGGCGCGGATGCAGCAGACCACGATTTGTATGTCAAAACGGCGTTTTCCGACGCGGCAGCGATGATGAAACGGTTTCAACCTGCACCGCAAGGTCGGGCGCACCGCATCCGCAAGCGTACGAATCACGTAACGCTTGTTGTGGAAAACAAAAAACAATTGGCAGAAACGGCGGCTGAGTAATTACGCCACAAATTTTTTAATAAAATGGGTCAAAAGACAAGTGCGATAGGCAATCGTTTAGGCATCATTCGCGGTTGGGAATCTAACTGGTTTGGTGGGAAAGATATGGCGTTGAAAGTCGTTGAAGACGAGAAAATCCGTAAATATTTGGGGGTGCGTATCAATCAAGGTAAAGGCGGCGGTATCGCGCGCATTGTGATTGAACGGACGCTCAAGCGGGTCACGGTTACGATTCAAACGGCGCGTCCGGGTATCATCATCGGTCGGGGCGGTACAGAGGTGGATAAAATCCGCGAAGAATTGAAAAAGTTGACTTCCAAAGAAGTACAAATTAATATTCTTGAAATCCGTAAGCCTGAGATTGATGCGGCTATCGTTGGCGAGACGATTGCTAAACAATTGGAAGGTCGGATTAATTTCCGTCGGGCTATCAAAATGGCGATTCAAGCGGCGATGCGTTCTGGTGCAGAAGGTATCAAAGTGCGTATCGGCGGTCGTTTGAATGGCGCGGATATGGCGCGTACAGAAGAGTTCAAAGAAGGTCGGATTCCGTTACATACGTTTCGGGCAGATATTGATTACGCATTGTCGGAAGCGCAAACCGTTTATGGCAAATTGGGTATCAAAGTGTGGATTTGTAAAGGCGAAGTCTTGGGTAAACGCGAATTAACGGCATTTACAGAAGGCGTAACCGCAGCAGGTGCGCAAACAGCAGGTAGTCAAGGCGGCGGCGACAATCGCGGCGGTGGCGACAGACGCGGCGGTGGTGACAGACGCGACGGTAATCGGGGCGGCGGTGACAGACGCAATAGTGGTGACAGACGCAATAGCGGCGGTGGTGACGGTGGCGGCGACAGACGCAATAGCGGTGGCGGCGGTACGAACAACAATCGTGGCGGCGGCACGAATAACAATCGTGGCGGCGGCGGCGGTGCGAACAACAATCGCGGCGGTGGCGGCGGTGGTGGTAACAACAACAATCGCGGCGGTGGCGGCGGTGGTGGCAATCGCGGCGGCGGCGGTGGTGGCGGCAAACGATAAATATAAAGAAGAACGATTTTTGAATAAAATTTTTACAAAAAATTGATTATCAATGAATTGTGTAATTTTAAACAAATATTGTTTGGATTTAATGAATAATTGTTCCTTGGGCGGAATTTTATTCTGCCCAAAATGCGCCTTTTTTTTTTAATAAAAAGTCTTTCATTTGCGAAAATACTGTATATTTGCGCGTTTCTTTTCGGAATTTTGAACGTTTCCGAAAAAGTGATGTCACAAGTGACGGGTTTCGTAAAAACGTAAAATATTGTTTTAGAAAATGTTACAGCCGAAAAGAACAAAATATCGGAAAATGCAGAAAGGTCGGAATCGGGGCTTGGCTTACAAAGGCAGCACGATTTCTTTTGGTTCATTCGCGTTAAAATCGAATGAAGCAGTTCACCTGACGGCGCGACAAATCGAGGCGGCGCGGATTGCAATGACGCGCTATATGAAAAGGGAAGGTAAAGTTTGGATTTTGATTTTCCCTGATAAGCCGATTACGTCGAAACCAGCTGAGGTACGGATGGGTAAAGGTAAAGGTGCGCTTGACCATTATGTGGCAGTCATCAAACCAGGACGCATTTTGTTTGAAATCGATGGTGTTTCACAGGAAATTGCAACGGAAGCGTTGCGTTTAGCTGCACAGAAATTGCCGATGTTGACTTCAACTGTTACCCGCGTAGATTACGCTGCTGCTTAGAATTTGTTGAGATTTAAAAGGTTATTAGCGTGCGCAAACGATTGATTTCCAATAAAATGCGCATCAAACAAATATTAAAAAATGAAAGAGAATCCAAACGCGGAAATTCTAAAATTAGCAGACGGCGAATTGGCAGGCGAATTAGCAGCATTAGAAACCTCTTATACCAAATTGAGGTTTGCTCATGCCGTGAAACCGTTAGCAAATCCGAACGAGTTGAAAGAAGCCCGCAAACAAATCGCTCGCATTAAAACGGAAATCAGCGTGCGCACTTACAAAGCGGCAGGCGAAGAAGTCCAAAATATGCGTACCAAAATCCGCGCTCGCAGAAGACGCGGCTAAATCAAAATTGGCATCATGAGTGAAGTAAGAAATCTAAGAAAGACCAAAATCGGAGTCGTAACCAGTTCGGCGATGCAAAAAACGGCTACTGTGAAAGTAGAACGTCGTTTGAAACATCCGATGTATGGTAAATTCGTCATGCAATCCAAAAAATTCCACGCACATGACGAAAAAAATGAATGCGGCGTGGGTGATAGAGTCCTTATCATGGAGACTCGTCCAATGAGCAAGACAAAAACTTGGCGATTGGTCGAAATCCTTGAAAAAGCAAAATAACGCTTAACGGTCAAGTAAAAATGATACAAGCTGAATCGAGATTAAGAGTAGCGGATAATAGCGGCGCAAAAGAAGTGTTGTGTATCCGTGTTTTGGGCGGTTCGACGCGCCGTTATGCGTCTATTGGCGACAAAATCGTCGTTTCCATCAAGGATGCCAGTTCTGGCGGTATCAAAAAAGGTATCGTTTCCAAAGCGGTTATCGTGCGGGTGCGGAAAGAGATTCGCCGTAAAGATGGTTCATATATTCGTTTTGATGATAATGCGTGTGTGTTGTTAAACAACGCCGATGAACCGAGAGGTACACGTATTTTCGGACCTGTTGCGCGCGAATTGCGTGACCGCGATTATATGAGAATCGTATCTTTGGCACCAGAGGTTTTATAAATCATTGGTAGTCAATAATTAACAGTTTAAAAACAATCGTTAAACGTTTATCTGAATAAGATATACGTTTCGGAAACGTTCAACGTTTCCGAAACGTTGCATCCCAAAAATAGACTTTTAACCCAGCTTTTTTAAAAAATGGCTAAAGGAAGATTTGCACCCAAATTCCATATCAAAACGGGTGATAAAGTGTTGGTCATTGCTGGCTCTGCAAAAGGCAAAGACGGCGTAGTGTTGCAGGTGTTTCCTGACAAGAATCGGGCAATTGTTGAAGGGGTGAAAATGGTGAAACGCCATATCCGCCCGAATGCAATGTTGCAACAACCGGGTTCTATTCAAGAAAAAGAGGCATCTGTGCATATCTCGAATCTGATGTTGATTGACCCTAAATCTGGCGAACCGACGAAAGTTGGCAGACGCGTAGAGGAAGGCAAAATCGTCAGATATGCGAAAAAGACCGGACAAACGATTTAGTGAATGAAGTAATGGCAGAATCTTAAAATTTGTAAACGATTGGTTGTCAAACTGTTAGGTTTCAAACTGTTAATTGTCAAACCGTTAGGTTTCAAATTGTTAGGTTACCATGCTTAAAAAAAATCTCAATCAATGAGCTACGTTCCGAGATTAAAGGAAAAGTATAAAAAAGAAGTTGCGCCTGCTTTAATGGAGCAATTTCAATATAAAACCGTGATGCAAGTGCCGAAAATCGTTAAGATTTCGTTGAACCAAGGCATCGGCGGCGCAACAGGTGACAAAAAATTGGTGGATAGTGCCCTCAATGAGTTGTCAACGATTGCAGGTCAAAAAGCGGTTTCGACCAAAGCGCGGAAAGCGATTTCCAACTTCAAACTTCGGGAGGCAATGCCGATTGGAGCGCGGGTAACGTTGCGGAATGAACGCATGTATGAATTTTTGGATAGATTGGTTACGATTGCACTACCGCGTGTCCGCGATTTTCGCGGTATCAACGATAAGTCTTTTGACGGACGGGGCAATTATACGTTTGGTGTAACCGAACATATCATTTTCCCAGAGATTGATATTGATAAAGTGAGTAAAATCACAGGTATGGATATTACGATTGTTACTACTGCGAAAACGGATGCAGAATCGTTGGCTTTATTGAAAGCGATGGGTTTGCCATTCAAAAAACCAGTGGTTTCAACGCCTGCACCTGTTGTAGCTGCAAATTAAAATTAAAACTAAGGTTTAAATGATTTAAAATCAATCAGTTGCCTTATAAACGTTTTATAACAAATGGCTAAGAAATCCGTCATCGCAAGAGAGGAAAAAAGACAAAAATTGGTCGATAAATACGCAGAAGTGCGTGCAAAGTACAAAGCAGAAGGCAATTGGGATGCGTTAGACGCACTTCCGCGCAATTCGGCTAAAATTCGCTTGCACAACCGTTGTTTATTGACAGGTCGTCCAAAAGGATACATGCGCACTTTCGGTATTAACCGTGTGACGTTCCGTTTGATGGCAAATGCTGGCAAAATTGCTGGTGTCACCAAGGCATCTTGGTAGTAAGGAAAACATAGTGATTTGGGTTTTGATACACCTTAAATTTTTGTAAAAGTTGATTTAAATCATTTCAAATCAATACTTTATAAAGCGTCGTGTATCCTCATTCAAGACCACTTTTTATAACAATAATATCAGAAGCAGGTCGGTTTCCCGCTAACCGATACCCCTTTGATATGGTTAAAAAAACTGTAAATCCGGTTACTAAATTATGGCAGTAACAGATCCTATAGCTGATTACTTGACCCGTATCCGCAACGCGCAGATGGCAGGTCATGGTATCGTAGAGATTCCTACGTCGAAATTGAAAAAGGCGATTACTGAAATCATGTATGACCAAGGTTATATCTTGAAATACAAGTTTGAAGAAGGGGAACCTGGCAAACAAGGCGTTATCAAAATCGCTTTGAAATACGATCCGCAAACGAAAAAGCCGATTATCCGCGAATTGGGTCGGATTTCACGCCCTGGGTTGAGACAATATCGTAAAGCTGCTGAGATTCCTCGGATTATCAATGGTTTAGGTATATCAATTGTTTCTACTTCCAAAGGTTTGATGACTGATAAAGCAGCGCGGACGGCGAATGTGGGTGGCGAAGTGCTATGCTACGTTTGTTAATTGGATGAAATTACGATAGATGGTTTGATACTGATTGAAACACGGATGACACGGATTTTGCGGATTTTCACGGATTTTTTTTGATTTTCAATTAAAAATCGGTTAAAAATCAAAAAAAAAATCCGCGAAAATCCGCAAAATCCGTGTCATCCGCGTTCCAATTGTACAATCATTCATCATTACTTAATTCAAATTTAATTATTTAACAAAATGTCAAGGATAGGAAAATTGCCAATCGCGTTGCCTGCAAAAGTTGAACTTTCCGTGAGTAAGGATAAAGTGGTGACGGTTAAAGGTCCGAAAGGCACATTGGCGCAGCAACTGACAGATGATATTGGTGTCTCCGTAGAAGACGGCAAAATCTCTGTTTCACGTCCGTCGGAGCAGAAAAAACATCGGGCTTTGCACGGTTTGTATCGCTCGTTGATTAATAATATGGTGGAAGGGGTGTCGAAAGGCTTCTCTTCTAAAATGGAATTGGTGGGTGTCGGTTACAAAATTGAAGCGAAAGAAGGTCGTGTGTTGTTAACGTTAGGTTATTCGCATCCGATTGAGTTTCACTTGCCGTCTGAAGTCAAGTGGGAAACCCAAACCATTAAAGGACAAGCTCCATTTATTGTTTTAAGCAGTATTGATAAACAATTATTGGGGTCTGTTTGTGCGAAAATTCGTTCCTTGCGCGCACCGGAGCCGTACAAAGGTAAAGGTATCAAGTTTGCAGGGGAAGTATTGCGCCGCAAAGCAGGTAAGACATCTGGTAAGAAAAAATAATATCGCTTTTGAATTAGGATTTTTAGGATTTGAAGGATACTTAGGATTGATTTTTAGCGAAACTTGCGGCAAGTTTCAAACTTGCCGCAAGTTATACGTCCTACAAATAGGATTGATTTTTAGCGAAACTTGCGGCAAGTTTCAAACTTGCCGCAAGTTATATGTCCTACAAATAGGATTGATTTTTAGCGAAACTTGCGGCAAGTTTCAAACTTGCCGCAAGTGTCCTACAAATAGGATTGATTTTTAGCGAAACTTGCGGCAAGTTTCAAACTTGCCGCAAGTTATATGTCCTACAAATAGGATTGATTTTTAGCGAAACTTGCGGCAAGTTTCAAACTTGCCGCAAGTGGTACACATTAAAAATCAATCCTAAGTATCCTTCAAATCCTAAGCATCCTAATTCAAACATTATCCCAACAGTTGTTCGCAGGGGAATGACTCTAAAACATTGGGAATCAATATTTTAAAAAAAGAGCAATGAAATTGACAACAAAGGAACATCGTTCCCAGATTCATAAGAGGATTCGCAAAAAGATTCAAGGTACGGCTGCGAGACCGCGTTTATCGGTTTTCCGTTCCAATGTAGGAATCTATTGCCAATTGATTGACGATGTGGCAGGACACACGTTGGCTTCCGCTTGTCATAAAGACGTGGAAACGACGGGTAACAAATCTGACATCTCGAAAGCAGTTGGTAAAGCATTGGCTACCAAAGGATTAGCTGCTGGTGTTTCGGCAGTGGTTTTCGATAGAAGCGGCTATTTGTATCACGGACGCATCAAATCCGTTGCAGATGGTGCGCGGGAAGGCGGTTTGCAATTTTAAACGGCTAAAAATTTTAATTAAAAATGGCGAAAGATCAAAATAGAGGTCGGGGTGGAGACCGAGATATGGCTCCAGAATCGGAATTTAAAGAAAAAATGGTCGCTTTGAACCGCGTTGCCAAAGTAACAAAAGGTGGACGGACATTTAGTTTTGCAGCAGTTGTGGTTGTAGGAGACCACAAAGGCAAAGTCGGACAAGGCTTAGGCAAGGCGAGAGAGGTATCGGAAGCGATTTCTAAGGCGGTGGAAGATGCGAAGAAAAATTTGATTGATGTGGCTATTGTCGGCGGTACGATTCCTCATGCACAATTGGGTAAGTATGGCGCGGGTAAAGTATTCATCAAACCAGCTTCGGATGGTACGGGTGTTATCGCGGGTGGCGCGATGCGGGCTGTATTGGACATGGCAGGGATTCATAATGTATTGGCAAAATCGCAAGGTTCTTCCAATGCACACAACGTTGTAAAAGCAACTTTGGACGCGCTTTCTCAATTGAGAACGCCGCAAATGGTGGCTAAACAACGGAATATTGATTTGAATCGCGTATTCAAGATTCAAAATCAATGATTTACACATTCATTCAAAAAAAATCTTTCCATAACAACGTATCTTTTGAAAAAAGCGACGTATATTTGATAAAGAATCATGGAATTACATAATCTTAGACCTGCGAAGGGCGCGACACACAGCGTCAAACGAATTGGTAGAGGGGAAGGAACAGGTCACGGTGGCACGGCAACGAAAGGTCACAAAGGAGATAAAGCGCGGTCTGGTCACAAAAATAAGCGCGGATACGAAGGTGGACAAATGCCTTTGCAAATGCGTTTGCCGAAACGCGGCTTTAAAAACATCAATCGCGTAGAATATGTGGCAATCAACTTGGGACGCATCCAAGACCTTGCCGAAAAAACAAATGCTACCGAAATTACGATTGCACACCTATTTGAAAATGGTGTCATTAGTAAAAATGACCGCGTTAAAATCCTGGCAGGCGGAGAACTGAAAGGAGCTTTAAAGGTAAGCGGTCATGCTTGCTCCGAAGCGGCAAAAGCCGAGCTCGAAGCAAAAGGCGGATCTATCACCATTGAATAGCCATAGCGACGATGAACAAGTTTATTACTACACTTAAAAATATCTGGTCAATCGAGGAACTGCGCAATCGGATTCTTTATACTTTGGGCTTGCTCATGGTTTATCGTTTCGGTACGTTTGTCTTGTTGCCGGGTGTGGTGCCTGCGGCGATGGAACGCGCTGCAGCGCAAAGAGGCACAAATGACCTTTTCGGTTTATTGAATCAATTTACTGGGGGCGCATTTAATCAGGGTTCAATCTTTGCATTGGGGGTCATGCCGTATATTACGGCTTCGATTATCATACAATTATTGGGTTTTGCGGTGCCTTATTTCCAACGCCTGCAACAACACGAAGGAGAATCTGGCAGAAAGAAGTTGAATCAGATGACCCGTTTATTGGCTGTAGCGGTAACGCTTGTGCAAGGGAGCGGGTATTTGACGTATATTACCGTCAAACAAGCGGTTGCGCCCAATTTGTCTGCCAGTATCTTCTGGTTTACAGGCATCTTGACGTTGGCTGCGGGTACGATTTTCGCCATGTGGTTGGGCGAGCGCATTACGGAAAAAGGGTTGGGTAACGGTACTTCGTTTATCATCATGGCGGGCATCATCGACAATTTGCCAAAAGCGATTGCAGCAGAATTTGGTTTGCGCAGTGGCTTTTTGTTTGTTTTCGAGATGGCAGCATGGGTCATTATGATAGCGGCGGTTATTTTAATCATACAAGGCGTGCGTAAGATTCAACTACAATTTGCCAAACGCATGGTTGGGCGCGGAGCAGCGAACCTTCCTGCGGCAGGCAACCGCGATTATTTACCGATTAAATTGATTGCTGCGGGGGTTATGCCAATCATTTTTGCGCAAGCATTGATGTTTTTGCCGGCTACTGCCATTCAATTTATTTCAAAAGAAGGACAGGCTTCTGGTATTTACCAAGCGTTGAGCGATGTATCGTCTCCTGTCTATAACATTTTGTATTTTATATTGGTGGTGATATTCACGTATGTTTATACGGCGTTGATTATCAATCCACAACAATATTCGGAGTATTTGAAACGTCAAAATGCGTTTATTCCGGGCGTGAAACCAGGTCAAAGCACCGCAGAGTTTATCGATGCTGTGACGACTCGGATTACGCTTCCTGGTGCGATTGCATTAGGATTATTATCTATCTTGCCGGGAATTATGGGCATGTTTGGTATCAATAGCGCGTTTTCGCGGTTTTTCGGAGGAACATCGGTCTTAATTATGATCGGTGTGATTCTGGATA
>JAAFJT010000102.1 GCA_013298955.1 Chitinophagales bacterium | reverse complement strand
GAAGGCGAATTGTCGGTAGATGATTTTTTGTACGCCCGATGCGCGGTCGTTGCCAATGGACAGGCTTTTTACGAAAAAGTACTCCAAAATCCAACGGAAATGCCCATAGATTTGACATTTGAACCGTTATTGTACATCGCTGCAAATGCTTACAAACGCAAAACAGGTAAAATATTTGCTACCATTTCTGCTTTTTCTTCTGAAACCTATAGCAATAAAAGGGGCTGGAAAAGATAAAATATTACCAACGGCTACTCGCTCCGCCCCCGCCCGAACTGCCACCCCCAAATGACCTGCCCCGACCTGAAGAACGCCATTTCAATCGTTTACCGCCTCCAATTCGACCTCCAGACATGATTCGAAAGGAAATACTCAAAATATAAAACAAAATAAAAGCAAAGACAAGCCCTTTTTGACCAAAAGTCAGTGGTTTTACCTCTTTTTTCTGCTTTTTTGAAAACATTTTGGGCTTATACGCTCCTTTTGCTTGTTGCTGAATGCGCTCTATCGTTTCTGTAAAACCTTGATAATAAGTACCTTTTTGCAAATTTGGAACTAAATGATTATCCAAAATGCGCCTACAAATCATGTCGGGTAAAACGCCTTCCATGCCATAACCAGTTGTAATATTGGCGCGCCGATTCGTTGAATCGGTGCAAACGAATATTAAAACCCCGTTATTCAATTCTTTTGTCCCTATACCCCATTTGCGAAATAGTTCCACACCAAAAGGTGCTATTTCATTTGTTCCTAAATGTGGTAAAGTAACAATTGCGATTTGAGTAGTGCTACTATCATTGTACCGAATCAAGGTTTGCTCTAATGCAGTACGCTCGTTTACAGAAAGGATCTGCGAAAAATCATTCACCAAGCGCATCGGAGATGGTTTCTCTGGAATATTTTGTCCAAAAACGGTTGTTAAAAAAAAGCAAAAAAGACTGATAATCAAGCATTTATAATAACCAGAAAAGTTTTTTGCATCAAGCAAATAGCAAGGATTCATTGTTTTAAACTGTAATTTCATAGAAAGCAAACGAATTTGTTTTAGATACATTTCCACAAAGATATTTCTTTGTCTTTGAAAAACAGTTTTTTGTTTACAAAAAAAGAAAGGAACGCCTTGAGAGCGTTCCTGATAAAAAATCTAATAAAGTTCAAAGGATTGATATTTGCCTGTCTTGGTCAAATAGAATAGTACAACTTTTATACTTAAAAACTTGCGTCAAGTTACAACTTGACGCAAGTGATTTTCATTTTTATCGGTGTATCTGGATGTAACCTGATTTCTGAACCCCATTTCCTAATTCTAAAATATAGAAATAAGTGCCATCTAACAAGATTTTGCCGTCATATTTACCATTCCAATCGTTTTTGTACGGTTCTGCGTCATAGACTTGGTTGCCGTAGCGATTGAATATCATCAATTTATTGTTTGGAAATTTCTCTAAGCCGACAATTTCAAACAAGTCGTTATAACCGTCATCATTGGGCGAAAAGCCTGAGAATATCACCACTTCATCACATAATACGTCTATCACTACTTTCGCTGTATCGCTGCCCATAGCGGTATGGATGGCGTAGTAAAAACTATCCCGTTTTTGACAATCTTCTGCATTCGGTTTGTACTGAACCGTATTATCCGTATTGATAATCGCATATCCGTACAAAGGTTGCGTCACTAATTCGATTTTGATATTCATCCCTTTCAATTTGGTCAAGGAATCATTTGCCAAAATCGGCAATTTAACAGGCGTTTTCGCAACCGTAAAGCCCAAATCGTTATTGGTTAAGCCACCTGTTGAACCACTGCCTACTGGACCACCTCCGCCAAATACCGTATGTTCTCTAATGTTGACCCGAATCGTAATCGTATCACAAGTACCCCGAACATCATCACAACGACGCACTATCAAACTATCGCGCCCAACTCGTTCTCCTTTGATGATAACACAATCCGTCGTGTCATTGATTCGATACGTAATATTAGAACGAAGCCCTGATAACGACCGCATGGTTGTCAAAATCGGATGAACTCCTGTAAAACACAACGTATCATACTCTTTCAAATATACAAACGTATCTATCACGATTCTGGAAACACGACCTGATGGCGGTGGCGGACATTTCACACAAACATTCACCGTATCTTTACAGCCATTGACATTGCGGAAAATCAATTGGTGACAACCCGTATCCAAACGAACACCTACCCCAATTGGTATAAATTGTTTATTCGGTGCTGCATTGGCAACCGTTAAACCATTGCGTTTGAAAATCATGTTGCCATACGTATTCCGCGTATTGCCGCCTTTGAGCGAGTAAGCGGTTGCATCAATAACCCAATTGCCTGCTGGATCCCAACGATTCATCGAATCACGTAACGCTGCAATATTGGCTACTCTCGCCGTATAAGTCCGTCCATTGACCACCCATGAACTTAATTGATAAGGACCTGCTGGATAATTGAACGTCAACGAGTAATAACTGTATGCAAAAACCGTATCGGATGAGCATGGCACAAATGGATTCGGTCTCACTAAACCATTGATTGTCAATTGATAATCATCTATTTCGCGGCGACTAATCGACGTACAAAGCAATGCGCCCCGACAATCGTTGGTTTGAATCAAACGTTCTCCTTCATAAGTCGAAATACAACCTTGATTTGGATTCGGGCGCACATGGATTGCAATCGTAATCGTATCACAAACGCCATTCGCACAACGGCGAATACATAACGTATCCGAACCTTGACGGTTGCCCAAGAAACTAATACAATCCGTCCTATCATTCATATTATAGACCGCAAAACCTTGGTATCTATCCAAACACACATTGGTCAAGGTCGTAAACTGAGGGTCGCGCAAATTGTTTAAACAAATGGTGTCGCGTTCTCCAACGTACATCGTTCTTGCATAAGTCGTATTCACCACTGGCGGCGTTACCATACCCGGACAATTGACTTGAATCATTACCGAATCCCTGCAATTGCGCAGTAAATTGGTGAAAACCAAGTTGTGACGACCAGTATCCAAACGCATACCGACCTCTTTCGGGATGTAATTGCGATTCGGATTGAAGCGGGCAATCACTTGTCCATTTTTTACAAACCGCATTTGACCATAATTATTCCGCGTATTGCCTCCTTTGATGGAAAACGCTGTGCGGTCTAATTGCCAGTTGCCATCTCTATCCCACTTATTCATGGAGTCAACCAATGCGAAAATATTTCTAATATTCGCGGAATACACATTGCTATTCACTTCCCAAGCATTCAGGTTATACGGACCATTTGGATAATTGAAAGCCAATGAAAAATACGTATAAGAGAATATGGTATCTGTTGTACAAGTCGGGAATCCTAAATCATATCGTCTGCCATTATCTGTAATATTGTATTTAGACGTATCACCTGCTGGTAAGTTCGTACAAATCGTTACTAAACGACCACAATTATCCAAATTCAAGGCTCTTGGTCCTGTATAAATACTGAAACAAGCGGTATCACTTGGTGTTATACGCGGTCTTACCCGAATCCGAACTGTTATGGTATCGCAAAGATTGTTTGGATAACAACGTCTTAAACACAACGTATCTGCCCCAATCGTAATGCCTGTAAAACTTAGACAATCGGTGGCTTCATTCACATTATAACCTGCAAAATTTCTGTAATTGCTTGAACAAACATTCGTAATCGTCGTGCGACTTGGATTTCCAAAGGTATTTAAACAAATGGTGTCTGCATCGCCGACTAATATAGACGTGTCAATCGTGCGGTTGCGCAATACATACACTTCTGGACGACACGTAACATTTACAAAAACAGTGTCTCTACAACCATTATAATTATTCACAAACATCAATTGGTGACTACCCGTATCGATTTTAACTGCAATCTTGGCTGGAACCGCCCGCGTATTCAATGAGAATCTTGCAATTTCATTGTTATTGCGTTTGAAAACCATTTGTCCGTATCGAACGCCATTTCTACCGCCCACAATCGACAAATTCCGTGTATCTAAAACCCAATCGCCACCTACATCCCAACGATTCATCGAATCGACTAAGGCGCGAATGGTTGGAATCTGAGTTGCAGCATACGTTTGGTTATTCACTGCCCAAGAAGACATGTTGTACGGTCCATTTGGATAGAAGCGCGTCAACGTCAAGTAACTGTAACTTCTCAAACTATCAATGCCACAAGTGGTGCCTGTACTAAATACGGCATTTGCACCATTATCCGTCACCGTATATTGCGAAAGTCGGCGATAACCAATCGTACTACACAAATCCAACAAAGAATCACAATGGATGTCAATCGTCGTTGGTCCCGTGTAAGATTTGTTACAAACCACTTGGCAATCATTATTAACTTGAATATTGCGAATATCAAATACACAATTTAACGCATCTGTAATCGTCACATGATAAGCACCTTGTGCTAAACCATTGCGAATATTAGATGCCGTTGTCGTTGATAAATCAGCCCAACGATAAACATATGGAGCGCGTCCACCTGTCGGTTGAATCGTGATACTACCATTTACATTACAATTTTTATTGACTGCCGTTGCAATCGCTGTCAAATTACAAACCGCTACACAACCGATTGTATCATTTTCAATCACAATCGTTTTATTCAAAATACAAGTGTCTCCTAACCGCTTGATGCTCACATTATACGTTCCTGCTGCCAAATTAACGGCTGAATTAGTCGTACTCACATTGTTTGACCATGTAAATACATAATTCGCATTCACCACCATTGTAATATCAATTCGACCTGTCGGCTGTCCACAACGGGCATTCACTTTATCCAATTTTGAAATCACTGGCGTATCACAAGCAATTGGCGCACAACCATTTAAGTTGTTATTAATGGTGAAAGTCCGTTTCACTGAACAACTCGTATCATTGTCTCTGTAAACCGTTACAGCGTATTGTCCTGCACGCAAGTTGCCTACATTTGCCGTATTGCCTACATTTGGAAGCCAAACGTATGTAAAGTTGCCTGTATTCCCCAAAGTCAATTGAATGCGACCGTCCGTTTGATTACAACGAGCGTCTGTTGCATTCGCATTGCTGATAACTGGTTTTTCACAAGTGCGCGGGTCGATACAAATATCTGAAATATTAATATTTCTCAATGTATCTCTACAACCATTTGCATCTATAATCGTCACCGAGTAATTGCCAATATTCAAACTATTGCGCGTTGAAAGGCTGTTATCACCCGTTACATCTGCCCAAATAAATCGATACGGTGCTGCGCCATTCGCAGGGAAGATGCGGATAATACCGCCTTCGGTACACGTTTTATCAATTTTTTGAACCTGCGTCCGAATAGCACATACATTTCTATTGCCACATAATGCTTCTGTACTATCATTTCTGATAATCATGTTGGAAACAATGGTGTTACAACGATTTGCATCCGAAACCGTGACGCTATAAGTACCCGGTCTTAAACCTGTTCTATCTTTTGGCTCATTCGCACTATTCAAATCTGCCCAATCAAAACGATAAGCACCTGTTCCACCTGTGACGGATAGCGTAATCGAACCCGCTTCCAAACATGTTTTTGCCATCGGCGCAGCATTGACCACAATCGGTGCTGGGTCTCTGACTTCAAAACCGGTTTGTCCCGCAATACAACCAAACGCATCTTTCACAACCACCATATAACGTCCTGGTGCTAAACTATCATTGGCAACCGTTTGACCGACTGTTCTGATAATTTCGACCGCAGGCGTTGCAAAACCAGGAGCCAAAGCAACCGTGTAAGCAATATGTCCATTTCTCGCGCCAACACATGTGGTATAAATCAATGGATTCGCTATCGTAATCGTCGCAGGTGCTACGGCATTTTCAGGTAAATCGATATTTACGACTGCTGTACAACCATTTGCATTATCTGTAACCGTCAAACTGTGGTTGCCTGATGCCAAATCTCTCCGAACATCTTGCCCGCCTGTCCAACTATATGTGTAATTGCCACTGCCACCTGTTGGCAATATCGTTACGATACCATTAGATTGTCCACAACTTGGTTTTCTATCAACTCTGTAATTCGCTGTCAAAGTCGAAACCGATGGAATCCGTACTGCCAAAATCGTTGGACAAGTAGGCGCATTCGGGTCGATAACACTGACTTGGTAGTTGCCTGATGATAAATTATTACGCGTTACGCCTACAATGCTGTCATTCCAACGGAAAATAAAGTTTCTCGGATTCGTGAACGAAGCCGTACCATTCGATGCCGAACAAGTTGCTGGCGTAATCGTTGGCGCATTTACTAACGGACCATTCACCGTATTGACCGTCAAAACACGTTCAATGAAACAAGTTGGCGCATTTGCTAACGCAATTTTAACACGATATTCCCCTGCTGCAAGGTTTGCAACAATCGCTGTTGTACCTACATTTGGAGTCCATGTGTAATTGTAATTGCCTGTACTCGACATTGTAATCGCAATCGAACCATTGTTTTCACCACAACGAGCATCCAAAATTGTCGCATTCGCCATCACAGGAGGCGTACAATTGTTTAAACAACCATTTGCAATCACCACCGTTGCCGAATCTTTGCAACCGCGTCCATCTGTAATCGTCACTTTGTAAGTGCCTTCATTCAAATTCGTGCGATTTTGAACATTATTCGTTCCTGTAATATCCGCCCAATCAAAACGGTAATTGTTATCACCGCCCGTTACGGCTATTGTAATTGAACCATTTTCAACACACGTTTTATCTAATTTCGTTACATTCGCTTTTACATTGCAAACCACAGGTACATCCGATGGACATTCAGAACGAATCGTCAAGGTATCCAAAGTCAACGTACAACCACTCGCATCCGTAATCGTTACCGCATAACTGCCTGCTAATAAAGCAGTTCGGTCTTCAGGTTGGCTATTGCCTTGTAAATCTGCCCAACGATACGTATAAGGAGCCGTTCCGCCCATGATTTCCATTTCAATTCGACCCGCTTCTACCACTCCATTATTCGGACAACGGCGATTGATTTTATTCACAACCGCTTTTATCGGCATCGGATTCTTGACTTCAAAACATTTAGAACCCACAATACATTGATTGGCATCTTTCGCTACCACACAATAATTGCCTGCTGCCAAACTATCATTGCCAAAAATGCGACCATTGCCATCCGTAATTTGAACTGTCAAACCTGCTGATGGAGTCACCGTAAAGTTGACATGACCATTGCGCATATTCGGACAACTTACGTAAACGATTGGATTCGGAATCGCAATGGTTACAGGCGATTGAATGACGTTTTCCATTGCAAATGAAGCGATTACGCTACATTGCGTTGTGTTATCCGTTACCAAAACGTTATAAACACCTGCTGATAAATTGCGTCGAACCGAATCATTAATCCCCCAATCATAACCGTAATTCCCAGAACCACCGCGTACATGAATCGTCGCTTGACCATTCGCCTGTCCACAAGTTGCCTTCGTTTCAATTGTCGTATTAGAAACCAAATTATTTTGTTCTCCAACCGTTACGTTGATGACCGCAGGACAAGCTCTGTTATTCGTACTCGTTACTTGAACTTGATATACGCCTTTTTTCAAATCCGTTCTGTAAGTCAATTGTGAATTGTCTAACAACCACAAGTACCGTAACGTATCCGATTGTGGCAAACGCGCCGTTCCATTCGCAGCATTACAAGTCGCAGGAGTCGTGATTGGATTGATATTGCTTATCAAACCAACTTGATTGCCTACACCTACATTCACCACTGTAAAACAAGCAGGATTGTTCCGAACCGTCACATACACTTGATAAGTGCCTGCCCGCAAACCTGTCCGACGATTGCCAATGACATTCGGCGTACCTTCCGCAGGAGACCATTCAAAATCGTAATTCGCTGGATTTAAACCTTTTAACAAAATTTCAGCCGTCGCATTCGCATTACCACAAGTCGCTGCTTGAACCGAGATACTATCCACTGCTGGCGGGCGACACACACAATTATCCCGAACTTGGATGTTTCTAACCACTTTCGTACAATTATTCGCATCTGTAATCGTCACCGCATACATACCTGCATTCAAATTCGAGCGGTCTCTTGGGTCATCTGAACCAGTCACATCTGCCCAATCGAACCGATATTGACCTGCGCCGCCTATCACCGTTAAGCGAATCGAACCTTTTACCTCACAAATCGCATCCGTTTTCACTACCGTTTCGACCATTGGGTCACGCTCTCTGACTTCAAATGGTTTGCTTACCGCAATACAACCACTCGAATCCATCAAGTTAAACGAATAGCGTCCAACTGCCAAACTACCATTTGCTGCCCCTGTATTCGTCGTCAAATCCTTGATTTCCATCCGCGCAGGTTGGACAAAACCCGTTCCATACGCAATTTGAGGATTCACTCGTCCATCCGCAACACCTTGACAATTGGTGTAAATGATGGCATCCATTGCCACAGAAGCATTGACCGTGCGTTCCATCAACGTATAAGTGACTGCGGTACGACAACCTGTCGTATTATCCGTCACCGTAATCGTTGCAGAACCTGCCGTCAACACATATCTTGCATTGCCTTCACCCCAACTGTATGTATAATTGCCACTTCCACCTGTCGCTATAATCCGAACCGCACCATCCATGCGTCCACAAGAAGGTTCTTTAATCACTTCAAAACGCGCCGCCAAATTGTTATCCGATGGAATCACCACCGTTTTCACCAATGGACAGAATCCATCTTTCGTAATGGTCACGGTATAAGTCCCTGCGGCAACATTGTTTAAAACAGGGGTCGTTTGACCATTGCTCCAACGGAAATAAATCACTTGTCCATTCACAAATTCCGCACGCCCCGTTTGTGCCGTACAACCTGCACCGACAATCGTTGGTTCAGCTACCGTCAAACGGGTTGGCGTACTAATGGTGAAGTTGGTGTCTTTGTAACAAGCCAAATTCGTTGCTTTCCAAACCCGTACATTATAAGTCCCTGCTGCCAAATTCGTAGCCGTTTGCGTCGTACTCACATTTGGAGACCAAGTGAAACGATAATCCGCTACATTGCCCACAATATTTAAAGTTGCAGAGCCTGTTGCCGTTGTACCTTCACAACCTACGTCTGTTTTGGTAATCGTAAACGGTCTCAAATCGCAATCACAACGATTTTCAATGATAACATCAAACGTTTTAGTACAATTGCTTCCTGATGAAACGGTTACACGATAAGTACCCGCCCGTAAATCATTGCGCAAAGCACCTGTTCCACCGTCACTCCATGAGAAATTATAATTAGTTGGCGTAAATGTAATGCTACCCGCCGCATCCCCACAATTTTCATTGCGGAACGTATAAGTAGCCGCTATATCATTTCCAACCGTAATCAATTGAGTACCAATTGTTGCATTGCCACAACGGTCTGTTGCCGTCCAAGTCCGTGTCAACGTATAACCACAAGCTCCATTTCCAGTACCTCTATTTTCACTATAAATCACTTGAATCGTACCATCACAAACATCCGTTGCCGTAACGGTTGGCGCAGTTGGCACTTGTCCAGAGCTAATCGTCACATTCGCAGGAACATTTGCTAAAACAGGACGCGTTGTATCTTTTGCAAGAATGATTTGCGTTGCTGTTCGCGTGTTGCCACAACGGTCTGTTGCCGTCCAAGTCCGTGTCAAAGTGTATGAACCTGCACAAGTTCCTTCTTGGCGCGTTTCTGTAAAGGTCAATTGTGGGTCTGAATCACAATTATCAATTAAAGACGGCTCAACCACCGCAGGCACTGTACCACCACAACTTACCGTAACACCTCTCGGAATTTCTGTAAAGATAGGTGCTTCATTATCGCCTACACTAATCGTTTGAGTTGCAATGGCTTGATTGCCACAAGCATCGGTTGCTTTCCACTTCCGATTAATGAAATATGAACCCGCGCAATTCCCCGGAACCGTCACATCATTCATAATCACCCGAACATTATTGTCACAATTATCCGTAGCACTAACGCCCGTTCCTAACGGCGGCGTACCACCGCAATTGATAGTGACATCCAAAGGCACTCCGACAAAAACAGGTTTCTCTGTATCGCCAATACTAACCGTTTGACGGGCTGTTTTGCTATTACCGCAAGCATCGGTTGCCGTCCAAGTTCTTACTAATTTGTACGCTCTTGGGCAATTGCCATCAATTCTTTCGGTATGTAATGAAATATTCGGTGCATTATCACAAAGGTCTGTCACAACAGGATCCACCAAAGACGGCACCCCTCCATCACATCCAATCGTTAAATCGGCAGGTACGGTTACAAAAACAGGTGCAATCGTATCTTTCAAGGTAATCAATTGCGTTGCTGTTGCTGTATTGCCACAATGGTCTGTTGCCGTCCAAGTCCGCGTAATCGCAGCATTGCCTGTACAACCTTGCGTATTTCGACTATCCGCAACAGTGATTCTAACATTATTATCACAATTATCTCTTGCACCCACTCCTGTTGCAGAAGGCAAAGGTTGACCACAATTTAAAGTGACATTACCCGGAATGCTAAATAAAATCGGGGGTCTATTGTCAATTACGGTTAATGCTTGAGAAGCAGTTCGGCTATTGCCACAAGCATCTGTTGCCGTCCAAACCCGAATCATACTGAAATTACCAATACAATTGCCATCTACCCGCCGTTCTGCAAAAGTCAATCTCGGGAAACTATCACATCTATCCGATGCGATTGGGGTTGCAATATCAGGTAAATCACCTCCACATTGTACCGTCAAATTCGCAGGAACGCCTACGATAAATGGCGGTTCACTATCCCGAATCGTCATCACTTGTGAAGCAGTTGCCGTATTACCACAATTGTCTGTTGCCGTCCAAGTCCGCACAATCGTATAAGATGCAGGACAATTGCCTGGTGTCAAACTGTCTTTCATCACAATTCGGACATTATTATCACAATTATCACGCGCACCTACCCCTCTGCCACTCGGTAGCGGACCACCACAGGCAAGGGTCACATCCGCAGGAATACTGAATAAAACAGGAGGTTTGGTATCTTTAACGGTTACATGTTGGCTCACGGTTGATGTATTACCACACGCATCGGTTGCCGTCCAAGTTCTAATAAATTCAAAATTACCAGCGCAATTGCCATTCATCCGTCTTTCCGCCATGGTAAAGGTCGGATTCGGGTCACAATTATCGGCAACGGTTGGTTCAGATGGACCATTTACGTCATCACCACATTGAATCGTTACACTTGGTGGTACGTCTGCAAACGTAGGTGCTTCGGTATCTCCAACACTTACCGTTTGGCTCGCTATCGCTGAATTACCACAAACATCCGTTGCAATCCATGTCCTTCTAATCGAATACGATTGAGGACAGTTGCCCGGAATATTCACATCGCTAAACACGACACGCACGTTATTGTCACAATTATCTGTTGCGGTAACACCCGCCACCAAAGGCACCGATTGTGTACAACTTAACGATGCATTCAATGGAACGCCGACGAAAACAGGGATTTCAGTATCCGTTACCGTAATTTCCTGAGTAGCGGTTCTTGAATTGCCACATGCGTCTGTTGCCGTCCAAGTTTTAATTAATTTATAATTGCCTGCGCAATTGCCATTGATACGCCGTTCATCCGAAATAACACGCGGTTGATTATCACAATTATCCGTAGCTAATGGACTTACATTGGGCATTGGCGCACCACAATTAATCGTTACTGCATTTGGAACATTGGTAAATATTGGAGCTTCCGTATCATTCACTTGAATGATTTGAGTTCCAGAAACCCGATTTCCACACGCATCCGTTGCAATCCAAGTTCTAATGACGGTATAAGTACCTGCACAATTCCCCCTATTGGTCACATCATTCATAACAACCCGAACATTATTGTCACAATTGTCCGTAGCCGTTACGCCTGTTCCTAACGGTAAGGCTTCACCGCACTGCATGGTTACATTCGCAGGAACGCCTACTAACGTAGGATTTTCATTATCTCCAATGGTTACTTCTTGTGTTGCCGTCCTTGAATTTCCACAATGGTCTGTTGCCGTCCAAGTCCGAATCAATCGGTAGGTACCTGCACAATTGCCATCAATTCGTTGCTCATTGAACGCAATATTCGGCTGATTATCACAATTATCCGTCAAGGTTGGATTGGCTGCTGCTGGGACGATGCTGCCACAATTAATGGTTACAGCACTCGGAACACCCGCAAAAGTAGGTGCTTCTGTATCGCCTACACTGATAACTTGACTTGCAGTCATTCGATTACCACAGTTGTCGGTTGCAATCCAAGTGCGTGTGATACTATAGGTACCTGCACAATTGCCAGTAGTCGTTACATCATTCATCACGACTCGAACATTGTTGTCACAATTGTCTGTAGCACTCACACCTGTTCCTAATGGCAATGTTTGACCACATTGAATCGTCACATTGGCAGGAACGCCTACTAAAATTGGTTTTTCAACATCTTGAATGGTAATGGTTTGAGAAGCAGAAACCGTGTTTCCACAATTATCCGTAGCCGTCCAAACTCGCACCAAACTATAACCACAACTATTTGTAATTCTATTTTGTACGATTCTAACCTCAACTTGTGTATCGCAATTATCCGTAGCCGTCGGTGTAGCAGCCGTTGGAACGGTTTGGTCACAACTAATGGTTACACTATTCGGTACATCTGCTAAAACAGGGGCTGTATGGTCTTCTACCACAATGGTTTGAACCCCTGTTGCTGAATTACCACAGTTGTCTGTAGCAACCCAAGTACGGGTCAATGTGTAGTTATCCGTACAATTCCCATTCGCACGCGTCTGATTATACGTAATCGTAACCTGATTATCACAATTATCCGTCGCCGTTGGTTCGGCAACCGCAGGCAGTTGATGGCATTCAACAGTCACATTAGCAGGAATCCCTGCCAAAACAGGC
>JAAFJT010000101.1 GCA_013298955.1 Chitinophagales bacterium | reverse complement strand
ATCGAACCCTTGCTTTGGCGGCGCAATGTCGAAAAGGTGGGATTAGTATTACGACTTTTATGATTGCGTCTGACCCGTATTTGCAACAATTTGTAGATGATTTCACCAAAGCGAATAATGGAAAAGCGTTTTACAGTGGTTTGCAAGGTTTAGGCGAATTTATTTTTCAAGATTATAAAAACAATAAAGTGCGGCGACATAAAGGCGGATAGTTTTTTCAAACCATTTAAAATCAAGATGTTATGCAAATAGCCAATCCAATCTATGATGTTGTGATGAAGTATTTGTTGGAGGACAAGGTTTTGGAAGAAAAAGATAAGATTTTGGAGAAAAAAGACAGGGTTCTCGCAGCACAACAGCGATACATCGAATCGTTGATACAGCAACTCAATCAAAAAAAATAGGAATCGGGAAATTTATTTCCTACTAAATTAACCCAAGTTGCCCGGTACGGTCTGAATTAGGATTTTTAGGATGATTCGGATTCCGTTCGAATTGATTTTTAGGATTTTTATCCTAAAAATCAATCCGAATTGAATCTTAACAATTCCATAAATCCTAATTCAGACGATACCGCGCAACTTGGGTTACTTATTTTAACAACAAATAGTGCTGAAATTTGCTACGTTACCCCATTAACGTTTTTTTGATAAATTATTATTATTTTTATTCAAAAAATAATAATTTACGAAAATATATTTTAAATTTGCAATTGTTTTACGACTCAAACCCAACTTACAAGCCTACTCCGAAACCTGTTTTGCTTTGCAAGTTTTCCTAAAATCTTTTTAAAATGAAAATAATTATAATTTCCCTTTTTTGTTTTTTCTCCCTGCATTCATCACAAGCGCAAATGGATTGGACATTAGGCATTTATATGAGGCAGTCGGTTGCCAACACGCTCGCCAAAGGAAAATTAATGGAACTTAAAACGGATTTTCATTACGGTTTCAGCAATGGCGTATGTATGTTAGGCGCGTTTGTGGAACGCGGCAATGAAGTAAGTATTAATTATTCGATGAAAGGTGGAGTGATGTACGCTTTTATTGGCGGCGGCGATGAGGATGTGACTGATTTAGACATTACGATTCAAGACGAAACAGGCAAAATCCTTAAAAAAGATAATGAAACTGATAATAACCCTATCCTTGAATTTGAACCTTACAAGACTGCAACTTATCGTATTACGCTCAAATTGTTCAATTCTAATTCTAAAAATAGTTTTTGTAGTATTGTTTTCTTGCAAGAACAAGCACAAAGTATTCCAATTGACAATTTAGGACAGGCATTAGGAAAATTGTACACTTATGGTTCATTGGTGAATCAGAAGCGGAGTGTTAAATTTCTGGATTTGGAGCAGCAATGGTGTCTCTATGGGATGGTTTTGGCGCAAGGTGGTACCGAAACCGTCAGTAACATTAATTTAGGCGATAATAATCATCGAATGATTGCCGCAGGCGATGAAAAATGTACGGATATTGATATTTGCTTATTGGATAATGTTACTAAATTGGATTTAAAATGCGATTCGGATGAGGATGCTACTCCTATGATTGAGTATTCAACGGCTGCCGACAAAAAATATGCTCTTAAAACCAATAATGTATTGTCAACCCAAAAATCTTTTATCCTAACGGCTATTTTGACGCATTAAATTTTAGTATTGTATTTTGGAAACTTATAATTGATAAATTATTGGTTATCAATGTTTTATATAAAAGCAACTTGTCTATTTGTAATTCTTTAAAAACTTTTCATACTTAAAAAATAATAAGATGCGATGTGATAATTGTGGCTGGGTTCAAAATCCAGCAGGTAGTTCAAATTGTGGAAAATGTAAATCGGTTCTCAGAGGTGGCGCACCTCAGCAGTCACCGCGTGCGGGTCAACCTGAAATGCCACCTACCTCTTTTCAAAAAACCGTGCAAGGGCGCAAAGCGGAAATGCCTGCTTGGGACGCGCCTGCGTATCAACCGCCATCGCCCGTGGCGCAATCTCAACCCGTATCATCGGCAAAATTGAATTGCAACAGTTGCAATTATCCGAATCGGAGCGAGGCAACTCATTGTGTAGATTGTGGCAAACCGTTGTCGGCGCAACCGCAACCACAAGTTGCATTTGTGCCGCAGTCGCCTAAGCAAACGCCTGTGGCTAAAATTTCGGGAACGATTGACCCGTATTTAGCAGGTTTATCTACGGTTTTTTCGCTTAAACCGATTGCACGCGCTCGAGAAGTGATCACGCCGCAACAACCGATTGTTTTCAATACGGGTGAAAAGGTCGCACTGAATCGAGACAATGTGGATCCGGGCAATACGACGATTACGAGCCAAGTGCAGGCAACGGTCGTTTTAATAGATGGAAAATGGCATTTGGTTAACAACAGTGCGCAACAAACGAGTTTTGTATTGGCGAAAGAGCCAATTCCATTGCAAAAAGGAGATATAATCTTATTGGGCGACCGAAAATTTGAATTTGATTGCTAAATTCTTTTAATGTTTTGAGTTATGTTCAATCCGAATGAAGTGGCAACGCATTGTCGGTTAACGGTCGGTCAATGGGCGGATCATTATCAAGTGCAAAAAATATTGGGTGAAGGGACTTTTGGAGTCGTTTATCAAGTCTATGACGCGCACGATACGCAGTTGAAAGCCTTAAAAATGTTGAAATTGTGGGAAGTCCCTGTCAAAGTGCAATCGAATTTGACCAAACGGTTTGAATTGGAATACGAAACGGGTAAAATTACGTCGGCACATTTAGTTCGGATGTTGAGTTACGGGCAACTCAAGGGCAATCCTTATTTGGTGATGGAATTTTGTCCTTATGGAGATTTGCGCAAGCCGATTGAGGATAAGAAAACGCTATCAATATCCGATTGGGCGCGTATGGGGCAAGAAATTGTCTATGGACTCCATGATTTGCATACCAATGGCAAAGTGCACCGTGATTTGAAGCCTGAAAATGTGCTTATCAATCAATATTCAAAGGCGTGTTTAACGGATTTTGGGATTGTCGGTCATGCCAATATTCAATTGACGGTCACTGGTTTTTGGGGCAGACCTCAAGAAATGTTTGGCACGTATGCGTACATGGCTCCCGAACAGTTGCATCCCAAAAATCGCAAAGAAACATTATTGCCGACTATTGATATTTTTGCGTTTGGCGTGGTGATGTTTGAACTGTTGACCCATCAATTGCCTTATGGTCGCTTGGAAACCGAAGCGGATTTAGTGCCGTATCGGGAACGGGCGCATAAAGGTTATTGGGATGAGCTGGCGCAATTGCGTCCTGATGTGCCTGCGGATTGGCAGGCGTTGATAACAGGTTGTTTGCAGCCAGACCGTAAAAGACGGATTCAATCGGTGGAAGATATTTCGCAGCGATTGGGCGTGACGCGTTCCAATGAGATGATTGCGCCTCGAAATTTTTCGGTTTCTAACGATATTGGAACGGCTGGATTACATAAAACATTGATTTTGAAGGTATTGCAAGGGGAGGAATTTGGACGAACTTATGATTTAAATGAACTTTTGAATCATCGTCCTTATGGTATTTTGAAATTGGGGCGTTGGAATGAGGATGTGAGCAATCATATTCCGATTGTGGAAAATGACGATTGTTTTATTTCTCGTGCGCACGCGACCCTTGAAAAACATGGTGCGCAATGGATTCTCCGCGATGGTCAATGGTGTAAACCGATGGGCAATATTGCGGATTGGTATCGTTCCAAAAATGGGACTTATCTCAATCATATGGAAGTCTCGGATGATGGTCATTTGTTGCAAGTAGATGATATTATTACGATTGGTAATACGACATTGAAAGTACAATGGTTGTAATGATGAATTTTTTGGAATGATGAATGATGAATTATGAATGATGAATAAGTTGTAAGTTGTAATTAATTGATTATTAAATAGTTGTGAAAATTTATCATTCATCATTAGAATTTAGAATTTAGAATTTAAACTTTTTATTTTAACTAAAATAATACATATTTATGGCTTCGGCACCAACTCAACAAGGTCGTCCTAATTTGGCTAAATCAGTCGGTTCTGGCATCCGTTCGCTTGCGGGCGGCGGTGGACGTACTTTTTTTATTTTGCGGCACATTACGCCTTCGCAAAAATACCGTGCGAATCAAGACCAAGAAATTATTGTAGATTATATTGAATTGGGACGCGACCCAAAATGCCAAATTCAATATGATGATGCCCAAAAAACAGTGAGTCGGCGACATGCGGCGATTTCGCGGGAAGGCAATACATGGATGTTGAAAAATTTATCGGAAAACAGTCCGACGCTTATCAATGGGCGACCTGTGACTAAACAATGGTTTCTGCAAAATGGCGATGAAATTCAATTATCATTGGAAGGTCCGCGTTTAGGCTTTGTTTTGCCTTCTAACAATGTCGTTTCGTCTATTCCGTTGTCGCGGCGATTCAGTTTGTTTCGGGAACAGGCGTTGCGCCCGTATAAACAGGCATTAATGGCTTTGGCAGCGGCTTTGGTTTTAGTGACGGCAGGTGCGGGCTATTGGCTATGGCAGTCGAAGTTGAAAATTGACGAATTGGATAAAGAGTTGGTGGCTGCTGTGAATGTAAGTAAGAAGTTGGCGAATGAAAATGCTGCTATTAACAAAGATTTAAACAAATTGAAGCAATTTGTTAATAAAGTATCGCGCAACCCACCAATTCCAAAACCTGCGCCAACGCCGACACCAGCACCAACGCCTACTCCAATACCTGCTCCAACTCCTACGCAATCGCAAAATATTCAAGACCTTTTTCCGAATGTTTATTTCATTCGAGCTGAAAAAGTAGTTATTGAGTTTGAAGGTGAAACCAAAGAATTGGAATATTCTTGGTCAGGCACTGGTTTTTTGACGACGGATGGACGCTTTATCACGGCGCGACATGTTGTAGAACCTTGGTTTTTTATGAAAAAGAGTGATCCAAATCCGACAGAAGTAGTTTGTAACATTGTGGCATGTAATGGTGGCAAGGTGACGGCGCATTTTACGGCATATTCGCCGAGTGGTCAAAAATTCGCTTTCAAAAATACCAGTTTTTCTGCAAATCGAACTTCGGATGAGGTCAGCGTGATTAATTCTGCGGGATTGGGCGAAGCTAAAATCCGAATTGCGGGTGCTGCTACGGGTGCGGATTGGGCAACAGCGAATGTCGGGCGGACAGGTCAAATTACATTTGATAACAGTTTGTCTCGGAATCTGACGGCAACGACGGAATTACATATATTAGGTTATCCATTGGGTTTAGGCGCGGATGGTCCGAATCAGATTTCGCCTTATTACACCAAAGCAACGGTGGCAACTTCTGGTTTGTCGAATAATTTAATTATGGTGACCAATCGGGGTTTTGAATCGGGTAATTCTGGTGGACCCGTTTTCGCGGTGAAAGATGGAAAATATGTTGCGGTTGGTATTGTTTCGATTGCGGTTGGGAATAGCACGGGCGGCATCATCCCGATTGGAAATGCTCAATAAGGCACACCTATATATATAGGTGTAAATCGTGAAATGGTGATGCGATGAGAAAACGGATTGAGCAGATTGGCAGATTGAAACGGATTTTTATTAAAATGCACAGATTTTTAAGCAAAAAACAACTAAAAATCCGTTCGAATCTGCCCAATCCGTTCCATCCGTTCTCCCATAGTATCACAATTGCTCTATTCTAATAATTTATAAACCATTGATTTACAATGAAATTAACCATTCGACTGATAGGTTTATTTTTGTTATGGCAACAGGTCAGCCCCATTGCCGCACAAACGGTATCGCCAGAAACGGTTTTATTACGCCCGATGTTTGAACATATCTTAGTGGTGTTTCGGCAAGATTACGGGTTAAAATCGGGTGATAAAGTGTATGGGCGCAATAAAAAAGAGCAATTTGGACGACAATATTCTTTGGCGGTCTTGGCGCAAAACCGTTTTTGGGCGGACAGTATTTTGTTATATCCTTGGAAAAGCGATTTGGCGTATTTGAATTCTCGTTTTGCCAATGACGCAGAGGTACAACCCGTGTTGACCAAAACGGCGATTCGGTATTGGGAAGAATCCAAATTTGAAGAAATTCAAGATATGACATTGGACAGTATGGCGCGTCCGATGCCACAAGTTGGTACGTTTCGGCAATATACGTCTCAGACGCGGATGGAATTGGGTGTTAACAAAGCTTATTTGGAATCTTTGACCGAAGAAGATACGATTAGTTGTTTGGTGACGATTTATGCGGATAAAAATTTGTTTGAGAACGATACGGCTAAATTGAAAATTCAAATTCAATTGGTTAAACCTCAATTTAAATTTGAAAAAGGGTTCCATACGGCTAAAATAGATCCGCCCAAAGTAGCGAATTGGTTAGGGTCGGCTTATTTTAGAATTCAAGGTGGACATGGACAATTGGAAGCGCGATTAGCGGGGATGGTGCTGAAAATGGATAAATTAGGATTTGATTGGCGGATTGTTGCGCTGCCGTCCAACCGAACGCCGACCGAAAAGCCTGAAACCAAATCCTCCAATGATAAAGATATCGAATTAACGCCCATTGAAATGGCTCCCAAAGAGAAGCCCAAATCGGTTGAGGATTCCAAAGACAAACCCCAAAATGGTGAATCTTTAAAAGAGAAGCCCAAAAATGGGGGCGATTCCAAAGAGAAACCGAAAAATGGGGAGGCGGTAAAAGAGCAGCCCAAATCGGAGGAAGATTCCAAAGAGAAGTCCAAAAATAGTAAAATTAAAAAAACGAACGATTCATATTAATTCAAAATGGCTCATTTAAAACTGAAAATTGGGGTATCTCGACATCAAGGCATGGAGCGAGATTATCAAGAAGACGATTTTTCTGTGCGTCCCGACTTGTTGCAACCCAAAAATGCGGAGGTGGATTGGCAACATATTGTGCCGAGCGATTGGGGGGCGTTATTAGCCGTCGCGGATGGCATGGGCGGCATGAATGCGGGGGAAGTCGCTTCCGAACTCGCTATCAAAGGCATTGATGATTATTTTGAACAATTGCCTAAAAATGAATGTCCGACGAATCATAGTGATTTGTTGTGCCAAAGCATCTATCATGCGAATCAGCATTTGGTGGACTATGCCAAACAAAATCCTGAGTCTCAAAACATGGGAACAACAATTGTATTGGCATGGTTGTTAGAATCGGAATTATATGTTGCATGGTCTGGGGACAGCCGATGTTATCGGTTGCGGCAGCAGCAGATTCAGCAACTCAATCACGACCATTCTTACGTGCAGGAATTGATTGATAAAGGTAAATTGACGGTTGAACAAGCGTTTTATCATCCCAATAAAAATGTGATTACGCAAAGTTTGGGCGACACCTCGCAACATTTGAAACCCGATTGTCAACAGTACGCCTTGCAACCGAATGATCGTTTTTTATTATGTTCGGACGGTTTGAACACCATGTTGACCGATGCGCAAATTGGACAAATTTTGTTGGAAGAACCAGATGAAATGTTGTGTGCGAAGGCGTTGGTGGATGCGGCGAATGCGGCGGGTGGACACGATAATATTACGGTGATTGTTTGTGATGCGATTGGTGCAGAGGTAGTTGCGTCACCATTGCCTTATCAAGAAACGCCAACGGTGAAAGTGGTTTCCGCGCCTGCAAAATCGTCTTTTTGGGCGAATAAGCGTATTTTGATGGGTTTTGGAGTGGCGGCTTTGGGGATATTGGGTTTTTGGGGTTGGAAATCTTCAAATTCCAAAAAGGAGATTGACACCGTAGCAAGCGCACCAGTGCCTAAACCAGTTGAGTCATCCCCAAATGCTGGTGGGAATAAAGTTGTTATACCGAAATTGATAACTCCAACCCCGAATATTCCAACGAAGACACCTCCAAAGTTGGATAATTCACCACGACCACTACCGTCACAACCGCCAGAAGCTCTTCCTCCTGCAAATCAAGAGCATAATGTTCCAATGGCGAAGGAATTATTCGAAGAAGCCGTGCAAAAGCTTATTAAAAAACTCCCAGAGGATAAACGAAAGTCGCTTATGTACATTTCAGATTATTGTGATTGTTTAAAAGTGTTGATGAATGAGAGCAATGTAGAGGTAGAGGCTAAGTACCTTTATAATAAAAATTGTAATAACGCTGGTTCAATGATAGACGTGCCTGGAAAATCAACGGATTTATACATTAGTCTCGCAGCCACAAAAGATGCAAGTAGTTTAGAATCAGACCGAAACAGATTAAAAAAAAAGTAAAAAAATATGAATTGACGCTTAGGCACGCTGGAAACTGGCATCGAATCGCAATCGGCAATTTTAAAAATATAGCGGAAGCGACTCAATGTTGTCAAGATTTAAAAAAACAAGGTTTAAAAGAATGGTGCATTTACAAGGAAGCGACGCATCAACAAGTGCAATGTTCTAATTTTAAATGATGAATTAAACGTTTTATAATTAATTGATAATCATTTAATTATAAAATTCATCATTCATCATTTTGTTACAAACTCAATATTTAAAAAATGCAAGTGGTTTTTCAAGAGAATCAAGTTATCAATAATCAATATAAATTATTGGAAAAATTAGGTTTTGGCGGTTTTTCGGAAGTCTGGAAGGCGCGAGACCTTCGCATTCCCGAACCGCAACCTGCGATTTTTGCTATTAAAATCTTCATTCGGCAAGATCAAGAAGGAATTGAATTATGCAAACAAGAATATTTGCGGACACATAATTTAAATCATCCACATGTTTTGACGACTTTATCCTTTGGAGTACACGATAGTGCGCCGTATTTGGTGATGCCGTATTGCGCGGGCGGGACGGTGATGAGTCAAACGGGCGAATGGAGCGAATTGCAAATCGCTGATTTCATCGCACAAGTGGGTTCTGGCTTGGATTACATCCATAATTTGCCAACATTCATCATTCACAACGACATCAAATTAGATAATTTCTTAATAAACGACGCAGGACAATATTTACTATCGGATTTCAGCATCAGCCAGCGATTGCAACTCAAATTGACCCGAAGTCTCAATAGTAGTTTGTTGTCAGGGCATCCATCAGGCGCGGCTCCGATGGCGTATCGTCCGCCGGAATCGTTCAAATACAAGGCGCACGAACGTCAAGAACCGGTTAAAGCCTCTGATATTTGGGCATTTGGGTCGAGTTTATATCTGATGGCAACGGGCGAATTGCCTTTTCCGATGGGCGGCGGCATGGCGCAATTGACTGCAATGGACAATCCGACGGTCAAAATTGGGGATGTAATTCCTGAATTGCCGAAGCAATATAGTAGTCAATTGGAAGCAATTATTCAAATGTGCCTTTCGTTAGACACTTGGGACCGACCGCAAGCCAAAGAATTGGTGGAATGGGCGCAGCATTATCAGCGAACGGGTTCTTGGTGGGAAGAAAAAGAAGCAATTCCAGCAATTCCAGAGATTCCAGAAGCATCCGAATTGCCTTTAACACCGAAACGGTCTTGGAAAGGGGCAGCAGCGATTGGATTGGTCGCATTAATAGGCGGCGGTGGTTATTACAAAATGCGTCCATCAGAGGTCAAACCAATTGATTTGGTTGTCACACCTGTAATTCCACCTGTGCCTGGGGATAAACCAGCCCCTATTCCTTCTCAGCCTCCGCCTCCGAAGCCTAATTTGCCGAGTGTAACGGTGGTTGATCATCCAATTCCCAGTCCAGACCCTCAAACGACTGCTGGAAATAGTTTTAGTGGAACTGGAACTGGAACCGCGCCGCAACCATCGCAGCCGCCGAAGCCGATACAGCAACCGATTCTTGTACCCGTGTCCAATTCAAAAGTATTTACGAATCCGTCGAGTAACGAGACTCCAAATGGAATTCAAATTGCTCGCGTCGAATTAACCGCAACCGAAACGAAAGTATCTTGTTATATTCCATACACGGATGAAAAACAAAAGATAAATTTGTTTTCGAGCGCAAATCCAGAATCGGCTTTTTATTTACGCGGCAGTGACAGAAAAAAATACGAATTGAAAGGTGTCAATGGGATTTCTTTTGGAGAGCATATTAAAGTGCCGCAAGGTGGTTTAAAATTTAGTTTGTTTTTTGCGCCCTTGCCGTTGGAAACCAAGCAATTTGATATGCGTGAAGGCATGGATCAGACGATGACAAATTCATCCTATTGGAATTTTATTGGCGTACAGCTTAAATAAGTGAAATATGATTTTGAATTTAACAAAAATAGGTTTCGGAAACCTTTAAGATTTCGGAAACCTATTTTTACCGTACAATTAACGCTTCTTAATTCTTCTTATCTTCAGGCTTTTTGAAATAAAAAACCTGCGATAACCTATTCATTTCAACAGGATATTGTTTGGCTTTCTGCATTTTTTCATCGCCTCTGATTTTAGTGAATAATGACTCAATTGCAAGTCCTGGTTCTTGAATATACTTGAGTAAAACAGAAGTATATAAACCATTGCTACCCGTTATATTATCATTAGAAATTTGGTCTTGCGAAGTAGCGAAAGCGGTAATCATCCCTTGTTTATCTTCCTTATTGAACACTGTTGATTCTGCATTGACAAACATACGTCCTACTTTATAAATATCTTTATTTTCAGCGAAAGGATTATTTCGACAGGCATCTACAATAAAAATATTCGTTTTATTTCTGGCAGTATTATCAGTAATCATCGATTTTTGAATCCAATCGGTTTCCACACAATCATCAGACACATCTAAATCGCGCATGGCTTTAGAAACCTCAATAGGAACAATGTAATTTTTACCATTCGTTTCAATCCCATGACCTGCATAATATACTAAACCGACATCATAACTTTTTAATTTATCACAATAATTACGGACTAAATCTTTCAATTGCGTTTTTGTCTGATTGATTCCTGTAACAACCTCAAATCCTAAACTTTCCAGTGCCGTTTTCATCGAATTTACATCATTTACAGGATTTACTAATTTTTTAATATTTGTATAATCTTGATTACCAATGACTAATGCTAATCTTTTTTCGGTTGCATTGGGCGCAACTGCTATAGAAGCATCCACAGGCGCGTTGAAAGTGATGGTATGCCACTCACTTTTAGATTCACCCGCCTCATTTTTTCCCATTGCGAAGATGATATTAAATCCATTTTGAAGGGCTAACTGAGCACGCAACACTATTTTATTTTCACCATCTTCAAGGCATTCAAACGCAACAGGTTTGTTATTCAAAAGCACTTTGAACTGATCTTTATGCTCTTTTCTCAAATCTTTGGCAGTGACGCGGAAACTAATCGTATATTTTGCGTCGGTCACGGTCAAATCATTTTTAGTATCTGCCGCGTAGGTGAAAACGGGTGGAAAAATCTTTTTCTCCGTATCTAACCACATTACGTTACTTTGTTCTGTTGTAATTTTGAATTTGACGCGATTTGCGGATTGAGCGTGTGCTTTTTGTTGCAAAGCAGCGATAAAAAACGATGTTGCCAAAAACAATAAAAGCTTTTTCATAATTAAAATGATTGGTTTGAAAAAATAAATTAATATTTTATATTTCATAATCTGCTGAAAATCAACTTGCTTTGAACTTAAAAATCCGAAATTCATAATTGTTATTGCGTTGCATTTACATAAGCACCTAACACCAATCTAAAACCAGTATTGGGCAGTTGCATGCCCGCCCCTAAGAAACCGCGTGTAGTGACGGTACAGTCTGGTGGTGAATTAGTAAAACTACCCCCTCTTAGTACTCTTAAACTTTTACCGCTGCCTTTTTTAATAGGATTCGCGGCAATTTCTTTAGCTTTGTTATCATAGAAATCGTCTTCGTAAGCATCTAAACACCATTCTTGCGTATTTCCAGTCATATCGTAAATACCCAAGCGATTAGGCAATTTTCCACCAACGGGTTGAATTTTTTTCTCACTATTGCCAATGAACCAACTTACAGGACCGATATCGTGACCACCACTATACATTTCATTGGCTTTATGTCCTTCGCGCCCTCCTTTTGCTGCAAATTCCCATTCTGCTTCAGTAGGCAAACGAAATATTTTACCAGTACGTTGGTTTAATTTAGTAATAAACTCCTGTACTTCATCGTAGGAGATACCTGAAACGGGGCAATCGTCACAATCGCCTGCAATTGGTTTCGACATAATCTGATTCCAAAGACCGCGCATTACTTCATATTTAGAAATCTGGAAATCCCATAAAGAGACTTTATGAACGGGTAATTCATCTTTTTTGCCTCGGTCGTAACCCATCAAAAAAGTATCACCTTTGACATCTACCATTTCAGGTAAGCCTTCAAAATCGTGTTTGACATCAAATTCAACATGAATTTCAGCTCGCACAATTTCGTTAATTTTAACATTTTCAGCAGCAGCGTCCCAAATAATTTTTTTATTGTTGCCAGCGGTTGCTGCACTCCGCACATCACCCGTCACTAATTTCGGTATCACGCGATCTGATTTTCCACCTTTGAGGATGTAGAGGCGTAAATCTCTAATTTTGGAACCTTCGGGCATACTGAGGTCATAAGATATAATAGCTTGTCCTAAAGGATGGGATTCGATGCGGATATTACTAATTTTGGCATTTTGCGCTTGCGTTTTGGTAATGAAAGATGCAAGTGCTATTAAAATAATAAATAATTTTAATGCGTTTTTTTTCATGCGGTTAAATAAATTAATATTATTTTTAAATTCAGTAGTGAATAATGTTACAAAGTTAAATACTTTTTTTGAATTAATATATGTATATATGCTTTTTTTATAAATATTAGATAAAATATTAGGAATGCGAAGATAATATAATTTGTTTTTAAAACGTGATACCTAATTGTTTTTATATTTTTAATGATTTATATATTTGTAAAGTATTTATATTTTAAATATCAAATTTTAACTTAAATAACTAATCCTGTTAATGTTTTATACTGATTTGGAATTTCAATGTTTTGAAAATGATTCTTCCGTCCATAGAAAATGAATAGGGTTAGCAAAATGCCCGAACGCTTGCGCATAAAATATAAGGATTTTAAAAAAATGTTAAAATAATTGGTAAAAAACGTTCACAGTTCTATCAATTTGTTACTTTTGCGCGTTGTGTTTTAAACATTTTTTTGAAAAATAA
>JAAFJT010000100.1 GCA_013298955.1 Chitinophagales bacterium | reverse complement strand
CTTGTTTTTGCGCAGGTGCGTCGCGCACGACTTGTTGCGCGGCAGCGATACGGCTTTCTAACGTTTCTATCGCCGTCAACAACGCGGTTTGCTCGCTGATAGGCGGAATGGGGATTTTGTAATTTTCTAATTGTACTTTTGTAATCGCTTCTCGCGTCATGCTATTACCACCTAATTGTAACAATTCGGTTTTTGCTTTTTCGCTTGTTAAAATCAATTTTAAAAAATGACTTCTAATTTGAGCGGTCGGACGAATAATTGAAACATGTTGATTGACTCTTGCAGGTAGATATTTTTTTTCAGCTAAACAGCATCTTGCTACCGACGCACCTGTAATATTAAACAAAACATCGTTTTCTTCTACCGCAACATTGTTCAGTTTTGCGGCTTGTTCGTCATCAATATACGCCAATCCTTTTATCATAAAACCTTCATCATAAATATTTTGACTTCGGATTAAACTAATTCCATGCGTTTTGTAAGCACTTTCGCCGCCTAAGGGCGTTGCACCACTACCAATTTTTGATGTTACGTCAATTAATTTTTGAATATTATAATTTTTTTCAAAAACATCATTCATCATTGTGTTAATTTCCTGTTTTGCGGCGGCTATCTCCGTTTGTGCATTGCTTGCGGCTGCGTCTATGCATTCACATTCAGTGACGATTTGCTGCTGTACGGAAAGGGGCGGTAAAGGAATTTTAGCTTGGGATAAATATTTAAAGTGTCGTTCATATTTTTCTTTATTTTCTATGTCAACCATTTGCGCCAGGTAGAAAAAACACTTAGGAATGCATAATTTGGGGTTTACTTTTAATAATTGTGTGCCGTCAGCACCACGCAAAAATGGAAAATCTATGTATTTAAACGTACAATTATGGTCTCCAAATATAATTAAAGGTAAATCTGTAATAGGCTGTTCTAAATCTGAGTATCCTGATATAATTTTGTCTTTTTCTTGTGTGACAACAGGATATTTGCCATTTTGATTAATAGCAGTATTAAGAATTTTTGTAGTACTGTCATTAATATTGACTAATAGGCTTTCGATTCTGACCAAATCCCATTTCGTTTCCACGCCTACATTTTTCTTTACATTCAAAGAAATAGCCTTATTAAAATCCTTCCGCGAGAAGTCCAATAAATCCGCTAATCGCGCAAAAGATGCAAAGGGTTGCAAATGTGCTGGAATATTTTCAGCCGCGCCTTGAAAATTATTTTGAATTAAAGTATTGATTTTTAAAGGGTTATGCAAATCATTCGGGTCAAACATCGGCGTAAGGATGTCGAAAATCGTGTCACCACCATTGTATTTGATGCCTTCATTGCCTTTCGCGCCACTCCATTCATAGCCGAGAAACGCCTTTTGTTCTTTGTTGTCGTCAGGACTTTTGACGAGCAACACTTTTTGCGGATTGTGGTGCGCCAACATGAAATAATAGAGTTTTTGTTGTTCTACCTCTTGTACATATTTCAAAAACAATTTATCTAAATCGGCTTGTTGTGCCGCCTCATTTTTGGCTTTAAACGCTTTGGTCTCTTTGGATTTCTTCGTGTCAAACTCGTTTTTATAATCTTTAAATAGTTCGTAATCCGCCACCAAATGTTCCAAAACGGCTTTAACATCCCCGCGCAACAAGTGTTGATACGCCACAAATGGGATTTCAAGCTGTTGACAATACTTTTGCACGACCTCAATATCCATGTATTCACCGCCACCCGATACCCATTCTTCGTCCCAATGTTCAAAAAAATCTTGGGTTCGATTCCAAAACTGTTCAGCAGGTTCGGGCCGTTGCGGTTTGCGGCGCAAGAAAAGAATCACCGTATTCGTCCCCGTTTTGCCAAAAGTATTGTTGCCAAGTACGACAATGCTCACAAAATCAAAATATTTCAATAAAAGCTCCCGCGTTGCAAGGTGCATCGCATCGCTATTGGACAAGACCGAACTCGGAACAATCACGCCAATGGTGCCGTTCGGAGCCAACAATTGTTTGGCACGTTCCAAAAAAAAGCATTGAATATTTTTAGTACCCATATTTTCTTTGGCAAATTGAAATAAGTCAAATTTCAAACGGTCGGATTCATCAAGCGTCAATAAAAAATCCTCGACAGCAAACGGCGGATTCGCAATGAGAATATCAAACGTTTCGTTTTGAATGGCAGGAATCGTTGCCAAAGCATCTGCATCTAAGACATTGATTTCGTCGCGCCCGTACATAAAAGCCGATACTTTTGCCACTTTTGCCAAACGGTCTTCTTTTTCGATGCCGAAAATGGATTTATAATACGCATTCGGCTCGGTTTGCTTGTACTTTTTGACCAATGGCTCAATTTGCATCGCATATTCGGTCAGAAAATGCCCCGAACCACAAGCGTAATCAATGACTTTAAGCGGATGATTATTTTGTTGCAATTGTTGGGTCAAAGGCAAGGACATCACAATAAACTTACAAATCGGCATCGGCGTGAAAAATTGTCCTTCGGATTGTTTGATACCATTGTCGAGGAAAAACTCAAACATATCACCCAAAAATTGATTTTGTTGTTTAGTTTTGAGGCGCAATCCTTGCCACATTTGAATGATTTCGAGCAAAATCTTCGCATTTTTATCAAAACTCTCCTTGTTTTTGACGCTGACAAACCCAAAATTATTGTCATTAAAGAATTTCAAGGTTTTGAACAATTCTTTAATTTTGATTTTCGTCGCATTTCGTTTTTGTTTAGTCGCCCAGAACGCATTTTCAATTTCCTCATTACTGATATACGTAATTTGTTGGTCTAAAAAATGCTCCATACCGACTTTGTACAAGGCTTGCAATCTATCTACGAGGTCGAAATAATTGTCATAGGCGATTCCTTTCCAATAAAATTTCAAATCCAACGGATTTTCGATTTCATCCACGAGTTTGCACAAAAAGAGGTTGACCAACACTTCAAAGGCATTTTCGCGCCTTGACACGTTGAATTTCCTCAAAATCGTGCGAAATTCGTGATATTTTCGTTTGATGTCGATGTTTGCAACGATTTTAGTATCCATTTCGAGCGTATATTTTTCCTTACCGATTTGGTAGGGCAAAATATTTTCCTCAAAAATGCCATTTTCCGTAAATTCCGCTTGGTAGGTTTCTTTCCAAACTTTAAACCGTTCTTTCACATTTTTAGCATCGGCGAAAGGCACAAGTTTCAAGTCATCTTCCAATATTTTTGGATTATCTCGATGCGAAATAATGCGCTGTTCGGTCGTGACTGCTTTGTTTTTATCGTCAAAATCGGCAGCGTACAAACACATAAATTCAACATCCTTTTCCTGCTCGACGTAAGAAAAAAGTTGTGCGCCATCGTTTAACGTATCTTTCCAAGCTTTTTCAAATTCTTTGCCTGCGGTTTTGCACTCAATGAGCAAAAGCGGTTTATCTTGTTGATTTCGGACGAAAATATCAGCTCTACCGCCACTTGCGCCATGTCCCAGCTTCCATTTCGGTTCAAGTTCGATGTGTTTCGGTTTGTAACCCTTCATCAAAAGGCGGTGAACGCACTCGAAAACGACAAAATTTTCATTGGCAGAGAGATTACAAGTCGTTGCATCATGAATCGTGAGTCCTTGTGGATAAATGATTTGTCCATTACTGAAATTGACTTTGAGGTAAAAATCACCGTCAGGAAAATGTTTGCTGAACAAAAGGCGCGTTTCCTCAAAACCGAGCGCGATTAAAACCGCTTTAAAATTATTATTATCAATCATATCAATAGTTGTTTAGGAGCGAAGGCGTAAAGATAAGCAGGGAATTGAATCAAGGATAACGGAAATAAGTCGTTGAACTAAATTAAATACACGGAAAGCGGTTGTACTCATCCCAAACAGGAGGGTAATCCATTGTAAGCCCGTAGCGGCACATTTAAGCGCAAAAAATCTTTCATATAAAGGTTGCTTTTAAGTTGTAAAAGATTTTAAATCAAAAGGATATTGAGATAATTGTGACAGGTTAAGTGGTTTTGAACTCCCAAATTTTTTGTAAAGAAATAGGCTTTTAGGCAAAATATATTTGTAATTGGGATGAAATATCCCAATTAAATATTAATTAAACCAATTATCGGTATAAAAAATATGTTTTCAAAGGGGAACTACTTATGCCTTCTAAGTGTATATATTTGCAGCAAAATGTGCTTTTTAGAAAAACGAAAGGGATAAAGTTACAGAAAGGGAGCGAATCACTTTTTTTTTCTGAGAGAATAACATCCAATTTACAGTCTAACTAAAACAGGCGTATTATGAAAAATCCGATAATTTGGCTCCTTCTCGGTCTTGCAGGCTGGTTAGGTTTCAGCCGCTACCTTCAACAGCGCAGTTGTGGTTGTGGAACCCTTGCTGCGGTTAGTGGCGCGGCAACGACAACGGGTGCATCTGCTGCTTTATCAACGCCTGTTGCGGCGGCTTCGAGCATCTTGATTGCGGACGGTAGCCAATTAAATGTTGGTTTTAAGGACAACCTTTTGTTTGCAACCAATGGTTATGAGTACAAAAAACCTTTGTCTGCCAAATTAAATACTGTTTTTCAACAAACAGCCGATTATTTGAAGACAAATCCTACCCGTGCGATGAAAATTACAGGGATTTACGCGGCTTCCGAAAAAAATACCAGTGTTTATGAAAATCTCGGTTTGGGGCGGGCTAATAATGTGAAAACGATTTTCACAGGGTTGGGCGTGCCTGCAACGCAGATTATGACGGATGCTTATATGCAGCCTGATTTGTCGTTGGCAAAAAATCAAGTTGTTGGAGGCGCAAGTTATTCATTCTCAACGCTTGATGTGAAAAAACCTGAATCGGATACGCGTTTATTGGCGATTGAAAAACGCATTAAAGTCGCACCGATGGTGTTGTATTTTGAAACTGGAAAAGATGTTTTGCAAATTTCCGACCAACAACGCAAGGATTTTGCCGACATTCAGTACTATGTAGAACGCAAATCGGATACAAAATTGGTGGTTTCGGGACACACGGACAATCGCGGTGCGGCTGAAAAAAACAAAACATTGAGTAAAGGACGGGCTGATTTTGTGCAAAAACAATTAGGGCAAAGTGGGTTCAATCTCAAACAAATTTCAACAAGTGGTTTCGGTCCAGAAAAACCGATTGCTTCAAATGAGGAGGATGCTGGACGGGCTAAAAATCGTCGTGTTGAAATTTCAATTCAATAACCAACTATAAATCATTGATTATGAGTGGATTATGTTCACTGCTGCCGTTCTTGACGGGTCTCGGCTCGGCTTTGCTCGGTGGTGCTATCGGTTGGCACTGGCTCAAACGGACGCGGCTGGCGCAACTATTGGGTGTGATTGACGAAAAAGATCACAGTTATACGGAGTTAAACGCAACGCATGAGCAACATCGGTTGCAATATCGGTCGTTGCAAGGCAATTATTTGGTCGCCGATAATGCGCAAAAGGATTGGGAAGGCAAATATCAACAAATGAGCGAGAGTTATCGCCGTTTGGATAGGGCAAAAACGAGTTTGACGATGGATTTTGATGGTTTTAAAACAAAATCGGCGCAAACGGTTAGTGATTTGGAAAGGCAATTGAAGGAAATGACGGCGCGATATGAGCAGATGAATACGGCTCATCAAGCGGCAACAGGACGGGTCAAGGTCTTGGAAACGAATTTTGCGACGTTGCAAAAAGATTTTGGCGCACTGAAAGTCGATTACGATAGTGTGGCGAGTCAAAACAAATCGTTTACTATCCAAGTAGCGAAATTGACGAGTGAGAAAAATGCGTTAGATGCGGCATTTACAACGCATAAAATGGATTCGGCTCAACAAATCGCGGCAGCAGATAAGCAATATAAGTGGTTGGTTGTCGAGAAAACGAAGGTTGAAAAAGCGTTTTCAGATGAACAAGCTGCGCATGAAAGTACTCATAATCAATGGAATACGCAGTATCAAGATATTACAAATCAATTTGAAACGGAAAAAGCAGGGCATGCGGAAACGCGCAAGCAAGCGGATAATGAAGTGAAATCTTTGACGTTCAAATGGAGTGATGAGCAGAAAAAAGGGGCGAATTGGGCAATGCAATTTAAAACATTGACTAATGAGTTTGACATTGAAAAAATAGCGCATGCGAAAACAAAGGGTGATTGGGATGTTCGATTTAAAACAATTAGTGGTCAATTAGATGCTGAAAAAGCGGCGCATGCGAAAACACGCGGCGATTGGGAAATCGAATTTAAGAAAATAACGGTTGAATTGGATTCGGAACGGTCGGCGCATGCGAAAACGCGCGGTGATTGGGATGGCAAATTCAAAGTGTTGACAGGTCAATTAGATGCTGAAAAATCGGCGCATGTGAAAACGCGCGGCGATTGGGAAATGAAGTACAAAGCGATAACGGGCGAATTGGATGATGAACGCGGCGCGGCGGCGAAAGCAAAAGCAGCCGCAGAAGCGCAATTGAGGGCTTTGAATCAACAATTGGAGTTGGAAAAAGCGGCAATTGCGAAAAAATCGGCTGATGCAGAACTTAAATTTAAGTTATTGAATGAGGCGTTGAACGCTGAAAAACAACTTTTGGAAACCACTCGACAAGATTGGTCGCAAAAATATGATAGTTTCGTAGGTGAAGTCGATGCGGCAAAAGTTGTTTTGAACCAACATTTGGACGAATTGAATGTGCATTTAACGACAGAACGTGAAAATGTGGCGCGGAGCAAGGCAAATCACAAGGCGGATATCAAGGCGTTGAATTTGCATTTGATGAATGCGCGGTCGGCACATGATAACGAAAAAAATATTTGGACGACCGAGAAAAATGATTTGTTATCGCAATGGACGTTGAAAATCAACACATTACAAGGGGAATATGACGAATCGCAAGATACGATTAAAAATTTGACGACGGAAAATAAAGGTTTAACCTTCCAAAATCGCAAATCAGAACAAGCGTATCGCAAAGAATTGGATGGATTAGAGGCGACTTTGAATGGTTTGGAAACGAAATTGACGGTGACTGAGGCGCAATTGAAGCATTTGCAAACGGATTTGACGGAGCGCGATGCGAAGATTGAGGCGTTGGAATCGAATATCAAACACAATCAGACCTTGATGGATGCCGTGTATGTGCAGTTGGCAGAACGGGAGGCGGGCTTGAAAGAGGCGCGTTTCTTGGTCAGCAAAGGCGATACGATTTCCAAAGATTTGCAAAAACAAGCGGTTGCTGCGGAAAAACAAGCTGGTTTATTGCAACAAAATTTGACAGAACGCGATGCACAATTGGTTGAAATTAAGAAAAATCTAATGTTGCGCGATGCGCAATTGCATGATTTCCAAACACTTGTGGCGAATAGAGAGGCGCAATTGGTTGATTTACAAAAAACAATCGCATTGCGGGATGCGTCTATAAACGAGTTACAACATTACTTGACGGAGCGCACGAAGGAGGCAAGTGCGGTACATGCAAAATTAACGGCATCTGAAACGGAATTGAGCAATTTGCAAACGTATATGACGCAACAATTGCATCAATTGGAAGGGTTGAAAACGCGGAAAGTGATGTTGAAAGCGGATATTGCAGGATTGACGAATGAGAAGGAAGCCCTTCACGCTGATTGGAATACACGTTATAATAATTTGTTAGATGAACATTCGAGAGCGCAAACACAAGTGAGCAGTTTGCAAATGTCGCATGATACACATGTTAAAAATGCTCAACAAACGGAAGTTACGTTGCGCGAATTGCACCTTTCGTTGGAACAACAACAGGAGCAATTGCAAACGCAATTGAAAGATACCGTTCACGCGCTTGCCAATGCACAACAGGAGTTACATAGTGTTGAAAATCAATTAGTTGAGCAACGGGCGCAATGGGAAAAACAGTTGGCGGCGTTGAATCATCAATTGGGAGAAACGGCTAATTGGTACAATGCGGCAAAAGTTCAAATCCAAAGTTTGGAAGGAGAACGCAGTGATTTGACCTTGAATTTGCAAAAAACAGCGAAAGAGCAAGCGGCTGTTTTGGAAAAAGTACAACAGCAAAATGCGGAGGCAAATACAGCTTGGACGTTGAAATGGAATGGGTTGAGTGCTGATTATGGTGCGTTGAAAACGGATTACGTCAATTTGCAAAATGCACATGCGGGGCTCGAAAAGGAACACGATATATATACACTCGATTTCCAAAAAGCGCAAGCGGCGGCGATTGCGAAAGATGCCGAATGGACGGCGCGTTTCCAAGCGTTGAATGCAGAGAAAGATTCGTTAAAAGAAGAATGTGATTTATTACAAGATGAAAATAAAAAGCATCTTTTTGAATATGAAAAAACCAAAGCAGCTCATGCAAAATTGTGGGAAGCGCATCAAGCGGAATATCATGGGTTGAATACGCAGTTTAAAGCATTGACAGACAATCATTTAGCTTTGGACGAGACGCATCGGACGCATTTAATTGCGTTTGAAAAATCCCAAAAACAACATGGTGATACGAATCTCGCTTGGGAATCGCGGTACAATGATTTGGTGACGAAACATACGGCATTGCAGGCAGAAACGAAAACGAAAATCGCAGCAGCCGATAAAAATGCGAAAACATTGAATAAGAAAATTTCAGATTTGGAATCTATCTTAGATGATGCTTACGCAAAACAGGATACACTCGAAACAAATGCTGAAAAATTGCAATCCAATCTGAAAGCAGCACAAGGGGATTACCAAGAATTGCAGGATGAATTGGATGCGATGAAGGCGGAATATGAAAAAAATCTTGCCATTCAAACGGAATTGACCGAAAAAGCAGCGAATGAAACGAAGATTTTAGCCGCCGAAAAAGCAGCGATTTTATTGGGTCTCAATGAATTACAAAAAGCATCAGATGCTCATGCGACAGATTTGACTCAACAATTGCAAGCATTGACGCAGGATAAGGTGCATGTTGAACAGGAGTTGGATGCGACTCGGAAAGCGGCGTTGGACAATCACCGAGATTGGGAAGATAAGATGGCGATGTGGCAAATGGAGTTCGACGAAATGGAACACAAATATCGCCGTATGCAGGATGAACATCATGCGTTTGTAACTGATTTTGAATCTCTTAAACTGCATTCAAACAATGAAACGGCTGGTTGGGAAATGCGTTTCAATGAGTTGAATCATCAATATGAATCGAATGTCAATGCGTATTGCAAATTGCAAGATGAGTATCAAAATCATTTGTTGGAACACCAAGAAGTGGATTCGCATCGCAATTTGTTATCGACGCAGTTAGGAAGTTTGGAAGAAAAACATACGATTTTACAGTTGTCGCACGATGATAAACATCTTGCGCATGAAGGTGCGACGCAGGAATTGGTTTCATTGAAATCAACACATGATGATTTAAATAATTCGTATAAAATTGTAAATCAAGAATATGAGTCGTTGCAAGGCGCGTATGTGGAATTGACGGATAATTTCAATCATATGCAGTTGCAATTTACGGATACGCATCAAGAACGAGTCGCTTTGGCAACGCAATATGAAACGTTGGAAAATGATTGGAATGAGTTGCGCGATACATATAAGGAAAAAGAGCAGGCGCATGTGTCTTTGATGAGCGATTTCCGCACCTTGACGGAACATAATGATAATTTGCAACGCCGTTTCGACGATTTGCAAAAGAATAATTATGAAATGACGGAAAATTTTCAGCAGTTGGACGAAGAACAGAAAAGTTTGAAAAATAATTTTGCCGCACTTGATAATGAATATCATCATTTGACGGAGCAACAAAATGTGTTGAAAAAACAACATGGTGAATTAGAAGGGGCGCATTTCCATTTGACGAATGATTATAAAACGTTGCAAAAAGCACATGACCAATTGCAATGGAAATTCGATGATTTGGAATCCACGAATGCGGATTTGATTTCTAATTTGAATGATTTGGATGAGGAAAATGACCAAATTCGCCAAAGATTTAGCAGTTTGGATGCAACACATGTTGATTTATTATCAAATGTAGATGGTTTACAGAAGGATAATGAATTGTTGCGGGAAGAGGTTTTAGATTTGTCGAAAGAAAATGCAACGTTGAATGGGCGGTATGTGGAGTTGAAACGGCAACGCGAATTGTTGGATGCGGACTTTAAAAAATTGGATGGCGAATGGGGACAATTGAAAAATCAATACGACCAATTGCAACAGGTTAATTTAAATCTTGCTACACAATTCATTGATTTAGAGCAACATCACTTGACATTGAAGCATGAACATGGGAATTTGAACACGTTACATGCGCGGTTGACGGGCGATTTCCAAACGCTGGATTTGGCTCATGGCGATTTGAAAAACCTACATGAGGACTTAGGCGGCGCACATTCGGACAATACGGCGGCACTTGCAAACTTGGAAAAAGAACATGAAACCTTGTTGGCGCGACATGGCGATTTGGATAAAGCGTACCAAGATTTGCGTGCGCAACATTACGATTTGGACAGCACACATGCGGAACAATTGCGGGTAACGCATTTTGTAAACACGGATTTGGAAGATTTGCGCAAGCAATATGCAGATTTGACGGCGAAACATCAGGAATTTGTGGATAATTTCCATCAATTAGAACGCGGTGCGCACGATAATCACAATGCTTGGGATGCGAAATACCATGATTTGTTTGATGAAACCAATAGTTTGCGGATTTATCACAACAATTTGTTGACACAATATCGGGATGTAACGGGGCAGCAAGAACAGTTGCAAACGCAATATAGTAATTTGCAAAACGCGAATTTGGATTTGGCAACACAAGTGATGTCGCTTGAAGAAGTCGAAGAAGAATTGAATCATGCGCTTGATGAATTGACGGCAAAACAACGTCAATTAGTGGCAGAAAGAGATGGATTGCAAACGGAAAAAGCGCATTTGAATGATGCAATCGGCGATTTGACAGAAAAACAACGTCAATTGGTTGCCGAAATGGAATCATTGCGTGAAGCGAATTCAAAAGGCGTACATGATTTTGAGATTTTGACCAGTCAATATAGTGACCTCAGTGCGACGCATTTTGAATTGGCAAGTGAATTGGGCAGTTTGGAGAAAAATTATAAAGATTTAATCTCTGAAAAAGTCGATTTACAACAACGTTTTGGTGATTTGGAAACAAAAAATTATGCGTATGTCAAGGATTTGCAAGCTCTTGAACGTTCTGCACAAGAAAATCATGGGGCTTGGGAATCGAAATATCGGGAATTGTTGGATGAGCATCATAATTTGAATGCACAACACAATCAAGTCGCGGTGCGCTACCAAGAAACGGAGCAAGCGGGCGCGGATTTGAAAAATAGATTGGCGGCTTCCATGCAAGAATATGAGCATTTGAATCAAAATTTCAAAAACTTGCAAGGCGAATATCAAGCATTGGAAGGTCAATATGGTGACTTGAATAAAATACATGATTCGTTAGAGGCTGATTATCAATTGTTAGAGAAAGATAATGATATTTTAACTTGGAAAACGGCGGATTGGGAAAAGGCTCATCAAGATTTGTCGGCGCAACACCATGATTTGAATAATCACGCACAAGCGTTGGAAGTCAGGCATGAACGCCGAAAAGCGGCACATATCGACTTGGAACGGGCGCATGAAGATTTGAATGCAATTCATCATGCGTTAAAAGATGATTATCAACAACTTGATACTCAACATCAGGATTTGAATGCACAACATGGGGTGTTGAAAAATGACTTTAAGGCTTTGGATACGCGGCATGTGAATCGGAAATTGCGTTTTGCAGATTTGGAAAAAGCGTATGAAAATTTGACGGCGCAACATCAAAATTTGACCAACAATTTTGGTGAGGTGGAGCAAGCAAAAACGGCTTTGAACCTTGAATACGACGGTTTGAAAAAAACGTATGATGGGTTACAAAATGAATACAATACGTTGAAAACAGCTCAATTAGATTTGAAAAAGAATTATGATGCGTTGAATACGGAATTGGGCGATTTGAAACATGACCACACGATTGTCACAGGACATTTCGCGGATGCGCAACAGGTGAACGCGGCTTTGGGCGGTACAGTGGTTGATTTGGAAAAACAAAATGTAGCATTGGGCGGTAATGTCGTTGATTTGGAAAAACAAAATGCGGCTTTGGGTAGCAATGTCGTTGATTTGGAAAAACGAAATGCGGCTTTGGGCGGAATCGTTGTTGATTTGGAAAAACAAACGGTGACATTGGGCAGTAATGTCGTGGATTTGGAAAAACAAAATGCAGACGCAAAAGCGCGTTACGCATTATTGCAATCCGAACAAGCGAATTTGGATAAATCGTTTAAAAACTTGCAAGCGGAATATGCAGACTTAACGAAAATGCACCATGTATTAGAAGCTGATTATCAATTGTTAGAGAAAGATAGTGATGTGTTGAAGTGGAAAAATGCGGATTGGGAAAAAGCACATCAAGATTTGATGGCGCAACATGAGGGCTTGCAAGGACAATTCCAAGATTTGGAAAATCGTCATCAACGGAGAAAAGCGGCATTTGCAGATTTAGAACGGGCGCATGAAGATTTGAATGCGATTCATAATACGTTACAAGCGGATTATCAACAACTTGATTCAAGTCATCAAGATTTGAATGCACAACATGGAGTGTTGAAAAATGACTTTAAGGCTTTGGATACGCGGCATGTGAATCGAAAATTGCGTTTTGCAGATTTGGAAAAAGCACATGAAGATTTGACGGCGCAACATCAAAATTTGGCGGTTGGCGTTCAAAATACCGATGCGGATTTGAACGATTGGAAACAGCGTTATCAAGAGTTGGAAAATAAACATCATGAGTATGTGGTTCATTTCCAAACACTTGAACGCAGTGCGCAAGAAAATCATGGGGCTTGGGATGCGAAATATCATAGCTTGTTTGATGAATATGCCAATTTGAAAAATTATCATCAAAATTTGACGCAAAATTTTGGTGAGGTTGAGCAAGCGAGAACGGCTTTGCACCAAGAATACGATGGGTTGAAAAAAACGTATGACGGGTTGCAAAATGAATACAATACGTTGAAAACAGCTCAATTAGATTTGAAAAAGAATTATGATGCGTTGAATACGGAATTGGGCGATTTGAAACATGACCACACGATTGTCACAGGACATTTCGCGGATGCGCAACAGGTGAATGCTGTTTTAGGCGGAAAT
>JAAFJT010000010.1 GCA_013298955.1 Chitinophagales bacterium | reverse complement strand
TAAACTGGGCTTCTGCCCGCACGGAATCGCATAATCTCGACCGACATTTATCGACGATTACGGTGCGTTCCAAAGATGGTTTTCCGTTTAATTTGGACGTATCCCAAATTATTCATATTCCATCTATTGAAGCACCGAAAGTCATTGCGCGATTTGGGACGATGGCAAACCTTGTAAGTCAAGTGTTAGAACCCACGATTGGCAATTATTTCCGCAATTCGGCGCAAGATGCAGATGTGATTTCGTTTTTGACGGGTCGGAAAGAGCGTCAAGATTCTGCGAGACAGCATATTCAGCGCGTTTTGGAACAATATAATGTGAATGGAGTGGATACGTTGATTGGCGATATTGTGCCGCCCGACTCGTTGATGAAGACGTTGACCGACCGTAAAATTGCCGAAGAACAAAAAGTGACGTACGAAACGCAACGCATGGCGCAAGAAACACGGCAGTTGTTGGAAAAAGAAACGGCGATTGCGGACATTCAAAAACAGATGGTTCAGGCGCAACAAGGCGTACAAATTGCAGAACGCACCGCAGATGCTGCCGTCAAAAAGGCGAATGGCGAAGCGGCGAGTATCAAAGTACAAGCTGGGGCAGAGTCGGAACGCGTTCAATTGATTGCTCGGGCAGAGGCAGAAAAGTTGCGCATGATGGGGAATGCCGAAGCAGAACGGACGCGCGTGACGGGTGAAGCAGAAGCCTTGAAAATCTTGGCAATTGGTAAATCGAATGCAGAAGCGTATCATTTGCAAGTGGAAGCGATGGGCGGTGAACAATTTACACGGTTGAAAATTGCGGAAATCATTGGAAAAGAACACATTAAGATTATTCCAGACATCCTTATCAATAGCGGCGGCAGCAGTGGTGGTAGTTCTATTGTGGATTTATTGGGGGTGAAAATGTTGGAAAATTGGAAAAAAGAGGAGAAATAATTGGAAAATAGAAGTAGTGGAAAAAGAGAAAAGTGCGGCAAGTTCCAACTTGCCGCACTTTGTATTTACAAGTGGCATCCAAGATTTTGACAGCTTCTGTCAAAATAACACTTTGTTTCTCACCATCTCTAACACCAATCCCTTGATAAGTTTTTTTTGAAATTCGTGCCATTTAGAGATAGGCAAGTCATAGCATTTTCTTAATTTTGACCCTACATTAAACTTTTTAGCGGTACGAAACCGTTTGGCTCTTGTGAATCTTTTAATCCATTTTGGGACAGATAATAGATTGAAGGATTCAATTTAAAATATTTTAATATGATAAAGTACACTTCTTTACTAACTATTTGTTGTTTACTCGCCTTGTCATCCTGTAAGAACCAAGCAGAAACCGATGACGGTACTGGTTTTGCGGGCATGAGCGCGGAAGATAACAATGCTGCTACGTTCAATCGCATGAACATTCATCCGCCAACCAAGCAAAATGCTTTCGCGCCCGCGCCTTTGACAGACGTAAAAGGGACGTATGGCATTGACGTTTCCAAATATCAAAAAACCATTGACTGGCAACAAGTTATGGATGATACGTCTGAAGGAAAAATTACATTTGTCGTCCACAAAGCGACCGAAGGCGTAACTTATCTTGACCCGAATTTTAAGAAAAACTTTGCGGATTCAAAGCGTTTTAAATTAAAATCAGGTGCCTACCATTTTTTCAAACAACAGCGTAAAGCCGCCGACCAAGCTAAACAATTTATAAAAAATGTTCAATTGGATGCGAATGATTTGCCGCCTGTTTTGGATATTGAGCCGGGTTGCGCGAAGTGCAAAGATGTGGAATTACCATTGAAAACGTTGATAAAAGGGTTGCAAACTTGGATAGAAATCGTTGAAAAACAATATGGTAAGCGAGTCATTATATATACGACGGAACGATATTATAGTCGTTATTTGAAAGGCAATTTTCCAAACAATACGTTTTGGATTGCCAAATACAATCAAACGCCGCCTGAAACCTTGCTGCTGCCAAACACCGAACCCGAACGCGCCACGATTTGGCAATATACGCACAAAGGCAAAGTCAATGGTATTGAAGGTTTTGTAGATTTGAATTTCACCGCAGAAGATGTTTCTAAATGGTGAGTCTAAGAATTAGAAATGAAGGATTTTTTAGGAATTAAGGACGGCTTTGCTTGATTTTTTTACAAAAATCAAGCAAAGCCGTCCTTAATTCCTAAAAAATCCTTATTTTCGAGCTGCCATCACTCGCGCCATCGTCGCGCCAATATCCGCAGGCGATGCCACTACATGAATGCCGCATTCTGCCATAATCCGCATTTTTGCTTCTGCGGTATCGTCATCACCGCCCACAATTGCGCCTGCGTGACCCATTTTCCGTCCTTTTGGAGCCGTTTGACCCGCAATAAACCCAACAACAGGTTTTTTATTACCCATTTTTTGAATCCAACGCGCTGCTTCCGCTTCCATCCCGCCGCCGATTTCGCCAATAATCACAATCCCTTCCGTTTCTTTGTCCTTCATCAAAAGTTCAACCGCCTCTTTCGTCGTCGTGCCGATGATAGGGTCTCCGCCGATACCAATTGCTGTCGTAATGCCCATTCCTGCTTTCACCACTTGGTCTGCCGCCTCATACGTGAGCGTTCCAGACTTAGAAACGATGCCAATATTGCCTTTTTTGAACACAAAACCGGGCATAATACCCACTTTTGCCTCTCCCGGCGTGATAACACCCGGACAATTCGGACCTATTAACCGACATTTTTTATCCGCAATATAGGCTTTTGTCTTAATCATATCTTGAATCGGAATGCCTTCCGTGATACATATAATAACTTTAATACCTGCATCTGCCGCTTCCATAATCGCGTCCGCCGCAAAACGCGGAGGTACAAAAATGATACTTGTATCAGCCTTTGTTGCCGACACCGCATCGGAAACCGTGTTGAACACAGGCTTATCCAGATGTTTTGTGCCGCCTTTTCCGGGGGTAACTCCGCCTACGACATTCGTGTTGTAAGCAATCATTTGTTCGGCGTGAAACGAGCCTTCCTTGCCCGTAAAGCCTTGAACAATGATTTTCGATTTTTTATTGACTAAAACGGACATGCGCTATGATATTTTTTAATCTGTAAAAGAAAAACTTTGCAAAAGTATATAGATTTCTATCTATTTTCAAATTTTTTTTAACACATAATTCACATAGAAGGGACATAGAATACATATGAAAAAATTTATAAAATGTTATCACTATGTGTTCTATATCCTTTCTATGTGAACTATATGTTAAAAAACCTCATAATAAATCGTGGTCTTTAAAGCTAAAAAAACCTGTCATGCCAATAATTAAATGGTCTAAGACAGTTATTTCCAAATATTGTCCTGCGCGTTTTAATTGTCGGGTCAAATCAATATCCGATTGACTCGGTTTGAGATGCCCTGACGGATGATTATGACACAAAATAATGCCCGAAGCTAAGGCTTCCACCGCAGGTTGAAAGACAGTTTTGGCATCTACAACGGTTTTTGACACGCCGCCAATACTGATTTGATGTTTTCCAATAATATGATTGGCGCGATTGAGCAATAAAATCCAAAATTCTTCATGCCGCAAATCCAATAAACGTGGTAATAAAACATCATATACGTCTCGACTGGATGTAATTGACGTATGTTGCCGCAAATCCGCAAATTGCCTACGCCGCCCCAACTCAACTGCCGCCGCAATCGTAATCGCTTTTGCCACACCGATACCTTTAAATTGTTGCAATTCTTGCAAAGTCCGCTTGCCAAGTTCGGAAAGATTGTCGTTGACGGAAGCGAGAATCTGACTTGCCAATTGAATCGCATTCGCCTCATGCGAGCCAGAACCAATCAATAAAGCAATCAATTCGGCATCACTGACGGCATTTTTGCCCTTTTCGAGCATTTTTTCACGCGGTCTGTCGCTATCCGACATGGATTTAATCGTCGCTTTGACCGTAGTAGGGCGGTTTTGAACAGGATTGTCCATCATAGGATGTTTGTTTTTGAAATAATGATTTTAAATCATATCATTGCAAAAATAAACGGATTTTTTGGAATCCCAAAGTAATTTAACTAAAAAGGTAGTAAAAAAAAATTTACATTTGCTCTTTATTTCAACTTCGCAAAAAAAATAAGTCATGGCAGGATATTCCTCTTATTCCCTTAAAATCTGTCAAAAAAAAATTTGGTTTAAATAGTATAAACAAAATTTTATTTGACAATATAACGCCCATTCCACCAAGTGATTGGTTGAAAATGTCGATACAACGAGGTAAAAAAGTAGCTACCATCACTGAAAAAAGTCGTTCAGAATGTTGTGTGACGACAGGCTGGGATTGGCAATTTTTGAAATTGGAAGATAAATTAGTAACGATTGATGAAGATATGTATTATTTAGTCGAGATGCCTAATATACTCGGTATTTTTCAAGCGATTATTGACGCTTTTTAGATAGAAATCAGTAATAACCAATTAATTATCAACATTTTATGCAATTTTACAGTACCAATAATCCAACGGAATGGGTGGATTTGCGTGAAGCTATCTTTAAGGGGCTTCCTGATGACAATGGTTTATACATGCCAACTGTTATCCCAAAATTAAAATCGGATTTTATTAAAAATTTAAAACAACATTCGTTTCAAAGCCTTGCTTACGAAATTTCTAAACGCATCTTACAAGGCGCGTTGCCTGATGCGGATTTAAAACGCATCGTCGATTCAGCAATGGATTTTCCTGCACCGACCGTTCAATTGGATGAAAATACGCATATTTTAGAACTTTTTCATGGACCAACACTCGCATTTAAAGATTTTGGAGCGCGGTTTATGGCGAAATTAATGGCGCATTTCAATCAAGCAGAGGAACGCGAATTGGTGATTTTAGTTGCCACTTCGGGCGATACGGGCGGCGCAGTGGCGGCAGGTTTTTTGGATACGCCGGGGATTCAGGTTGTGATTTTGTATCCTTCGGGCAAAGTTAGCCCTTTGCAGGAGCAACAATTGACCACTTTGGGCAAAAATATCACGGCATTGGAGGTCAATGGCACTTTTGATGATTGTCAGGCATTGGTCAAAAAAGCGTTTTTAGACCGCGAATTGACTCAACATATTCGATTGGGGTCTGCCAATTCCATCAATATTGCGCGATTGATACCTCAAATGTTTTATTATTTTGAGGCGTATAAACAAGTGGCGAATCGTGCGGATGAAAATGAGGGCATTGTTTTCACTGTTCCAAGTGGCAATTTGGGCAATTTGACCGCAGGCGTTTTGGCAAAAAAAATGGGACTTCCAGTACATCGCTTTGTGTCTGCGATGAATCGAAATAATGTTTTTGCTGAATATTTAGAAAATGGGGATTATGAACCGCGTCCTTCGGTGCGCACTTTGTCAAATGCAATGGATGTGGGCAATCCGTCTAATTTCGTGCGGATGGAAGCCTTACACAAGATTTGGCAGAAAATGAAAGTAGGCGTAGCTGGTTTTTCCTTTGATGATGCGACAACCGAAGCAGCAGTTAAAGAGGTATATGAAAAATATAATTATGTGATAGACCCGCATGGCGCAGTGGGTTATTTGGCATGGCGGGCGTATCAACACCGCAGCAAACAAGGTAGTAGTCGTAAAACATTGAAAGGCATTATTTTAGAAACGGCGCATCCGTCTAAATTCTTGCCTGATATGGAGCGCATTTTGAAAAAAAACGTAGAAGTGCCTGAAAAATTAGCCATTTTAGCCAATCGCAAAAAAGTTGCGACGCAAATGGGAGCGACTTATGAGCCTTTTAAAAACTTTTTATTGGAAAAATACGCGGAATTAGTTGTCTAAATACGGTTTAAATTAGGATTTTGAATTTTAAAAAAAATATTTAACCTAAGTTGCGCAGTAGGCGGCTTCGCCGCCGAAAAGAGGGAGATGGAGCCGTGTGTGTGTTGTTTTTTTGAATGAGGCAAAGCCCCATTCAAAAAAAACAACACACACACGGCTCTCAAAAATCTTTTTCTGCTCAAACTGGTCTTACCGCGCAACTTAGGTTAATTATTTCCACCGAAACGATTGATTATCAATCGCTCTCATGGTGCAAAGAATCCCGTCCAAATGGTCGCATTCATGTTGTAATAATTCTGCTAAATCATCCGTCATATGCCAAGATTGGGGTTGCCAGTTTTCGTCTAAATAATTGATGGTCAATGATTTATGCCTTTTTACCTTGACCAATAAATTGGGGAAACTCATGCAATCATCCCAAATTTCAAACATTTCGGAACTTAAATCCGTCAAAACAGGGTTGATAAAAACAATCGGTTTATCAATATTCATGTAAACCAATCGCTTCATAATGCCCAATTGCGGCGCGGCAATCGCCCGTCCAAAATGATATTGGGCGCGAATCGCTTCCATGACTTCATGCAAATCCTGCGTCCAAACGGCTACAAGTGGCAATTCCGCTTGCGTAATCGGCGCACACGTTTCGTATAAACGCGCATCGCCTAACAATAACATATCGTTTAAATTTTTCATTTAAAATAGTTTAAAATACGCCTTTAAAATTTAAAAAAAGGGCACTTTCGCCTTTGTGATTCCAATTATATTCGATTTGATAGACCAAATTATAATATAAAACAAAATTCAATGCTACACCCGTCCCATATAACCATTGATTTGCAAAGGGATTTGCCGCCGTTTGAAATGGGTCATTCACCCTTCCGACATCACCACCGACTGCGGTATAAACTTGAATCGGCAAAGTTCGGAAAGAAGCCATCGGAATCAGTTGCGTTAATGGAATTTCTTTATCAAACAATTTGTAATGCAATGCGTTTTTCAAAATGCCAAAATCTTTCCCATCCACCACATAATATTGATAGCCGCGCACCACATCTGACCCATAACCCAGAGCGCGACTGAAATTATAAGGTTGTTTTGCGGACATTAAATTCGTGCGTCCTCTGAAAATAGTTTCCCAAGTAAACCGTTTGCCTATGGGGAAATATTTTGAAAAACCCGCACGGATAAACAAATTATTGACATCATCCTTGCGTAAAAGTCCATTTTTACTAATGGTTACATAAGATGAAATACCGCTATGTGGATAAGGGCGGTTATCCCGATTGTCAAAACCAATGGAATAATTTAAACTAAAATATTGTTGTCGCGTTGCACCATTCAAAAAATAATCTGGATTATAACGCGCCACTGTATCGGCAACCTGCACATCACCATAAGTGATAGACAGGGATTGCAAAGACAATAATTTGGGACGGTAAGAAAAACCAAGCTCCAGACCCCAAGACTTTACAATTTTTTGTTGGTTATCTCTGAAAAATTCGAGTTTATTACCTTTGGTCAACACGCTGATTTCGCGGTTAAAAGCGTAATTCGTGCTAATGTTCATGCCCAAAGTTTGCGTTTGATTGAGGGCGGGCAACGAATAGCTCAAACTGTATCGGGGGGTGTAACCCGCTTGCGCCACGAATTGCAGCGGGTCTCTGCGCCCCGTTAGGTTTCGATAAGTGGTGCGCAAACCATAATTCGCCCGCGAAAAACTATGATTATGCTCATTCCACCAAACGCTGAAATTTCTATCCGCGATTTCAAAAATCGGTATGGGCCAGATATACCAAGTTTCATATACTTGAATTTCTAAATTGGCATGATTATTCGCACTCCAATTCTTTAAATTCATCGTCACCCGTGTAAATAAACTCATATTCATTAACCGTAATCGATTCAGTTCCAAGGCTTTACTTAAATCTTCTTGGGTTAAAGAGTCACCTTGATGCAGTGTTAATTCTCGATAAATCGTACTCGTGCGTGTTTTTCGGTTTCCGACAAAGTAGATAGAATCAATCGTAACTTTTTGAGCAGACAAGTAGTTTGGGCAACAAAAGCAAAGAATTAAGTAAAAAAAAATTCGTTTATGAGGCATAATTAGACATTTTGTCATTAAAAAAAACAAAGATATAGATTCCCAAAATCCTAATTTAAAATATTTCCACACCAAATGAAGAAAGAGATAGTTCTGATGCAATCCTTTTTTTTTAAATTTGTAGCGTTCTGCCCAGCGCGATGCCGCGCCGAAATCGGTAAAACGTTCTTAACCAATAACTTATAGCGAAATATCCCTATATTTTTGAATTTTTTAAATCTGAAAAAACAAATCAAAAAGGAATGAATCGTTGTTTTAAGCCAGCTACCGCGCTGTTTTGTTACGTGATTGGGACATCGAGTTGTACTCAATTGCAACCTATCGAAATTAAAGGGGATGATGGTAACGTCCTCGAAAAGTATGCCGTTGACAAAACCACCAAACAAAAACAGGGTATTTACACGCGTTTTTCCGAAAATGGCAATTTAAATGAAACGGCTGAATTTAAAAAAGATGTCATGCACGGAAAACGAACTCGATTTTATCCAAGTGGAAAAGTCGAAGAATTTTATTTTTACAAACAAGGCAAAGAACATGGTAAATACAAAGGTTTCCATGAAAACGGCAAACTCAAAAAAGAGGGGCAATACGTCAACGGAGTCATGGACGGTGAATGGAAATTTTACTATCCAACAGGTGCTTTGAAAACGGTTTGTGTTTTTAAAGACAATTTAGAAAACGGTTTGTTTAAAGAGTACACCGAAAAAGGGATTTTGACCGCCGAAGGTACGTATGTCAATGAAAAAGAAGATGGTTTATTGAAAATTTATGACGATTCGACAGGGCAGTTGAAGCGACAAATGCACTGCGATAATGGAACGTGTCGCACGACTTGGGTAAGCCCCGATTTTCGAGATACGTCTAAAAATTTGTAAATTAACGTTTTAAAACACATAGGACACATAGGGTTCATAGAACACATAGGCATCTATGTGTCCTATGAAATCTATGTGTCCTATGTGTCCTATGTGTCCTATGTGTCCTATGAAATCTATGTGTCCTATGTGTTCTATGAAACCTATGTGTCCTATGTGTTTCACCAACCCAAGTTAGATTTTTTGAAAATTATTCAACAAAATACCATTAAAAAGATTCAAATTGCTTATTTTTGCGGTCAAATCTTTCATTTTTAACATATAAAAAGTTGCGGCACTTCTTAAACCACTTATAGTCAAGAGAAAACAATGGCAAAAAAAACCACTGAGGATCCTCGACCGCAGAAACTTCGAGGGATATTTTTATTGTTCTTGTCTTTATACCTGTGCATCGCCTTCACCTCGTACCTATTTACATGGGAAACCGATAGTGATTTGGTGAATCGATTTTCGTTAGATTTGCTCGTCTCCGACAAGCAAATGGAAAACTGGTTAGGACGCTTGGGCGCAATCGTGTCCAATTTATTTTTTTATTGGTTATTCGGATTACCATCGTTTGTGATTGTATATCTACTTTTCTTGTATGGCATTGGCATTGTCAATGACGTACCAACGGAACGCTATGCTAAACGATTCAGAAACAGCATTTTATGGATGGTGGCGGGTTCTATTTTGTTGGGATTCGTGTCATCGCTTTGGGGGGCGCAATTCCCTTGGGGTGGTACTTTTGGTTTGGGCATTAGTAGTTGGTTGGCGGGCTTTGTGGGCAAATTTGGAGTGGCTGTTTTAGCTATTTTTGCCTTTATCGGACTCGTGATTTGGACGTTCAACCCTGATATTGCGGGTTTCAACAAGTCAAAAGCAGAGGATTTTATTTATAATATTTGGGACGGACGCTATCGGACAGGTGATGCGAAATTTCAAGCAGCACAAGCTGCACGCACTGCAGAGGACGTAGCAATGGATAAGGTTGCGGCTGAAAAACCAAAATCGAAGGATAAACCGCCTGCTTTAACGCCTAAAAATGAGAAAGTACCTGCTATTTCACTCGCGCCTATCAAGGCAAATGAGAAAGGTTTTATGGAGGACGCATTAGGAGAAACCGAAATATCTACAACGATTCCAAAGGAAAAAACAGAGAAAAACCCGAAAATTGTCTTAGAAAAAGCTCCTGCGGAGGGTGAAAAACCACCTGCGGAAGGCGAATTGCAAATTTCCAACACGCCCAAAGAAAAACCTGCAAGCCTTAAATCGGGAGAAGGAACGGCGTTGGAAATTGCCGTACCGAGTGCCAATGTATCGGTGGAAGTGGAAATGCCTGCGGCAAAAGTGTCTAAACCGAAACTGCCGCAAACCTTGTTTACGGGTATGACGGATGAAGAATATGGCAAAATCGGTACGCCTTATGATTCAACGGCGGATTTACCTGCGTATGAACGCCCCGTATTGACATTGTTGGATAATTATGATGATGCCAAAATTGAGGTCGATAGGGCTGAGTTGGAGTATAATAAAGACCAAATCATTGAGACTTTATTGAATTATAAGATTGAAATTACGAAAATTCGCGCTACGGTGGGTCCGACCGTTACGTTGTATGAAATTATTCCTGCGGCGGGGGTTCGGATTTCTCGGATTAAGAATTTGGAAGATGATATTGCATTAAGTTTATCGGCTTTGGGGATTCGGATTATTGCACCGATGCCCGGAAAAGGAACGGTGGGGATTGAAGTACCGAATAAAAAGAAACAAATTGTTTCATTGCGCGAAGTCTTGATGTCGGATAAATTCCGAAAATCGGATGCTGATTTGCCGATTGCTTTGGGCAAAACGATTCAAGATGAAGTTTTTGTAGTGGATTTGGCAAAAATGCCCCATTTATTGATTGCGGGCGCGACTGGACAAGGTAAATCGGTGGGTATCAATACGATATTGATGTCGTTGTTGTATAAAAAACATCCGTCTCAATTGAAATTGGTGTTGATTGACCCTAAAAAAGTGGAACTTTCGCCGTATGCGAAGATTGAAAATCACTATTTGGCGTATTTGCCCGACCAAATGGAGCCGATTATCACGGATACCGCGAAAGTGGTGAATACGTTAAATTCGTTGTGTATCGAAATGGACAATCGATACGATTTGTTGAAAAAAGCGCAGGCGCGGAACATCAAAGAATATAATGAAAAATTTGTATCTCGGCGGTTGAATCCCGAAAAAGGACATGCGTATTTGCCTTTTATCGTGTTGGTGATTGACGAATTTGCGGATTTGATTATGACGGCGGGCAAAGAAATCGAATTGCCGATTGGTCGTTTGGCGCAATTGGCGCGGGCGGTTGGGATTCACTTGATTATTGCGACGCAACGTCCTTCGGTCAATATCATTACAGGCGTTATCAAGGCGAACTTTCCAGCGCGATTGGCGTTTAAAGTGACTTCAAAGATAGATTCGCGGACGATTTTGGATTCTGGCGGGGCGGATCAGTTGATTGGACGCGGCGATATGTTGTTATCGGCGGGCAGTGATGTGGTGCGTTTGCAATGTGCGTTTGTGGACACGCCCGAAGTGGAGCGCGTGATTGACTTCATCGACCAACAACAGGGTTATCCAAAACCGTTTTTCTTACCAGAATTTAAAGGAGAGGAGACGGAACATGGTCCCGCAAGCCTTGCTTTGGATGATTTAGACGATATGTTAGATGATGCAGCGCGGTTAGTGGTTCAAAATCAACACGGTTCGACTTCGATGATTCAACGGCGATTGAAATTAGGATACAATCGGGCGGGCAGAATCATGGATCAATTGGAAGCACTCGGCATTGTCGGTCCGAATGAAGGCAGCAAACCCCGAGAAGTATTGTATCACAGCGACCCAGAATTAGAAGCATTTTTGAAAAATTTAAAGAAAAAAAGGAACGCATAATTCGAGAAATTCATTACAACAACCTATGGAGGGTTTCAAACCCTCCATAGGTTTGATAATCAATATTTTATAAAAAAAATTAAAATAGCGATTTTTCTAAAAGCTACTACTTATGACATCTATTACTTTAGGAAAATTAATCGATTTGCTCAATCGGGAATTGGAACAACATCATCATGACCCGATTGGTCTTGGGGAATCCTTTCGCAAAACGGTGGTTTTCAAGGGCGAACTCAATGAGCATTTGAATAAAGATTTGCCTATGATACCGTCTTTGGAAGAGGGCGGCTGGGTCGAATTTAAACGAATTTTGCATAAATTGGGCATTTATCAATCCGTTCGGAAGAAAAATTTGCCTTTTTCGACGGTTATAGAAGGTGATTATTTGTTATATGATTATACTGAAAAAATTCATCTAAGCGCGATTGTCGCTTGTTCCGATTTGGCAGATTTAGAACAAAAAATGGCTTCTTGGGGTGGCACCTTGAATCGTTTTTCGACTTGTCAGGTTCCAATCGTTCATGGAAAAATTCGTCGATTTCAATTGGAATGTACCGATTTAGCCACTGGCGAACACCATGTGCTGCACAAAGAGGGCGTACATGATGAACATTTTACGGCTTTCGACCAATATGCTAAAATTGAAGTCCAATGGTTAGAATCATAATATAAATAGTGTTGATAATCAATATATTAAAGCCATTAAGGTTAAACCCCTATCCATTACCCACAAAATAAAAAGGTGCGTAGCGCGGCAACATTTGTAAAAAATGGGATTCAAAGCCCCCATTTTAAAGGTGCGTAGCACCTAATCAATATATTAAAGCCATTAAGGTTAAACCCCTATCCATTACCCACAAAATAAAAAGGTGCGTAGCGCGGCAACATTTGTAAAAAATGGGATTCAAAGCCCCCATTTTAAAGGTGCGTAGCACCGCAACATTTGTAAAAAATGGGATTCACCCCCCATTTTAAAGGTGCGTAGCACCGCAACATTTGTAAAAACGGTGCATATGTTACGTTGCTACACACCTCTAAAATGGGTTTATCCATCGTTTTGCTACCAATGTTGCGGCGCGACGCACCTTTTTTGATTTTGTGGGTAATGGATAGGGTTGCAACCTCGACGACTTTCTTATCTTCTTTAATTTAAAAAAGGTAGTTTCACTACTTTCGCAGCGAAGCGTTTTCCGCCACCCATTTGAATCCATATATGACTTCCTACTGCTGTGTAATTTGTTGATACATAACCCATTCCAATCGGTTTATTCAAAGTGGGCGATTGCGTTCCAGAGGTAACTTTGCCAATGACTTCGCCCGCTTCATTTTCAATCAAATGATCATGGCGCGGCACACGGCGGTCTGATAACTCAAAACCAACCAATTTCTTTGCAACACCATTTTTAACTTGATTTCTAAACAAATCAGCATTGATAAAATCACCTTTTTTGAGTTTTGTAATCCAACCCAAACCCGCTTCTATCGGCGAAGTGGTATCATCAATATCATTCCCGTAAAGGCAATACCCCTTTTCCAAACGCAACGTATCCCGCGCACCCAAGCCAATCGGTTGAATGTTAAATTCGCGCCCCGCTTCAAAAAGAGCATCCCACAATTTTTCCATTTGACTATTGCGTGCATACAACTCGTAGCCGCCCGCACCTGTGTAACCCGTTGCCGAAATCAACACATTATCCAAACCTGCTACTTTGCCTTTTGCAAAGGTGTAATACTTTAAATCACCGATTTTTACAGATGTTAATTTTTCTAATACTTTGGTGGCATTCGGACCTTGTAGGGCAAGCAAACCTGTTTTTTCAGAAATATCTTGCATCGTTACTTCAAAATCAGCAGCATGGGACATTATCCAACTCCAATCTTTTTCAATATTGGAAGCGTTCACGACCAACATAAAGGCTTGTTCGCCTGCGGCACACATATCGTCCGCCAACCGATAAACCAATAAATCATCCACAATACCACCTTTTCCATTGGGCAAACACGCATATTGAATGCCGCCTGCAACCAATTTCGAGGCATCATTGGAAGTAACGCGCTGCACCAAAGCGAGTGCATCCATGCCTTTGACGATAAATTCGCCCATGTGCGACACGTCGAAAACGCCTACATTCGTGCGCACACATATATGTTCTTCTTTAATGCCAGCATAAGAAATGGGCATATTGTAACCAGCAAAAGCGGACATTTTCGCTTTCAACGCAAGGTGTTTTTGCGTTAAAGGCGTAGATTTTACTTGGATAGTTTGCATATTTTTTGTATATTAATATTTTAAATCAGGAATGAATGAATAGTAGGAATTGCCGCATAGGTTTCGGAAACCTTGAAGGTTTCCGAAACCTACTCTTTTCCAAATAAGTAGTTAAAATTTAAATAATCGACAACAACGTTTGGAGGGTTTCAAACCCTCCAAACGTTATATGATATTGATAATCAATATTTTAGCATGTATGCTTTTTTGTCATTTTTTAAACTTCACCCGCATAAAGGTTTCCTTAATTCCTGAAATTTATTCATTCCTGATTCATTTTTTTTAACCTTGTTTTTTACTAAACTCGCGCATCAAATCTACTAAAAATTGAATGCTTGACGGCGGCATCGCATTGTAAATCGACGCTCGGAAACCACCTACGGAACGGTGTCCTTCCAAACCATTACAACCATTTTCCTTTGCAAACGCCGCAAATTTCGGTTCTAAACTGCGGTCATGCATCGTAAAACAAACGTTCATCAACGACCTATCTTGCACTGCAACATTGCCTTTGAATAATGGATTTGCATCAATTTCTTTGTATAAAATGTTGGCTTTCATTTCATTATGTTTCGCCATCGCGGTCAGACCGCCCATTTCTTTAATCCATCTCATGGTCAACATCGACACATAAATCGGAAAAACAGGTGGCGTGTTATACAACGATTTTTCTTTGATGAACGTGCGATAATCCAACATTACAGGGATTTTTCTATCCACTTTGCCCAATAAATCTTTGCGAATAATCACCATCGTCACGCCCGCAGGTCCCAGATTTTTTTGCGCACCTGCGTAAATCATCCCAAAACGCTTGACATCCACAGGGCGACTCATAAAATCCGAAGACATATCACAAAGAACTGGCACTTGACCCGCATCTGGATATTCATGGATTTGCGTTCCATAAATCGTGTTGTTGGACGTTAAGTGCAAGTATTTCAATGATTTAGGTATGTAATAACCTGTGGGTATGTGGTCATAAGTCGTCGATTTAGACGAAGCTAACACTTGCACATGTCCAAAAGGACGCGCCGCTTCAATCGCCTTGCTCGCCCAAGTACCAGTGTCCAAATAACCTGCGGTTTCGTCCTTATCCAGAAGATTCATGGCAGCGATGAAAAATTGCGTACTTGCGCCACCCGTCATAAACAGGACTTCATAATCAGAAGGCAATTGCAACAGTTCTCGCGTCAACGCGGTTGCTTCATTGAAAACGGCGGTCAACTCGGGACCGCGATGCGATAATTCCAGAATCGACAAACCAGAATTGTTAAAATTAGCGACTGCTTGCGCCGATTCACGGATGACGCTGGCGGGGAGAATCGCTGGTCCCGCACTAAAATTATGAATTTTCATTGCGACTGTCGGGTTCATATTAATTGGTTTTAAAATTTATTAAATGATTGTATTGATAAAATTATCCAATCGGCGTACCATCAGGTTTGATAAAAAAGCATTTTCCCGTCAACCAATTGTTTTCGATTTCGGCATTTTGCTTTTTGTAAAATTCGATTGCGTCCGTATTCCAATCCAAAACTTGCCATTTTAACAAACGACAACCTTTCAATCGCGCAATTTCAACCATTTTGCTAAATAACAATTGTCCTACACCAAAACGGCGGTAGGCAGCAGTTACCACAAAATCTTCTAAATACATCTGTCTGCCGCGCCAAGTAGAGTAGGCAATATGATAAAATATCATCCCAACGATATGATTATCAATGGTTTCGGCAACATGCACTTGGAAAATACCCGCATCATAATCTTTTTCATAATCGGCAATCGTAGCCGTGTGCGAGTCAGGGGCGTGTTCAAACACAGCGAGTTCATAAACGAGTGCGTGAATGGCAGGCAAATCAGCTTTGACGGCGGGGCGAACGGAAATTTGCATAGACGTTTTTTTTAATCCCGCAAAAATACATACAATTAAACTAAAATTGCAAGGATAACCCATTTAGTAGTCGGGAAATTTATTTCCCGACTACTAAATGGGTTATATGCCCAAATGCTTATATTTGCATTTGAAAGTTTAATTATTGAATTTAGAGGCAAAATCATTCTTGATGAAATCGGTCAATTACAACAATTAATACGATTGGATTTGCGGAATACCTATATAAATACATTGCCTAACAGCATTTTACATATGAAATCTTTAAAATCTTTGCATGTGCATTATGTAACCACTTTACCAAAGGATTTTGAAGTTTTAAAAACGCGTTTGAATTATTATAATGTAGGGGACAGGGTTCAATATATTTGAAAAAATTAAAATAATTATTGGAATGATTCCTAAAAGATTGACTATCAAAGGCGTATATTCTTATCAAAATACGCAAATCATCGATTTTTCGCGGTTGCAGGAAGCGAATATTTTTGGTATTTTCGGCAAAGTCGGAACGGGTAAATCGACGATTTTGGAAGCAATGATGTTCGCTTTGTACGACGAAGTGCAACGATTGCATGCGTATCAACGCCATGATTTGATGAATTTACAGTCGGATCAATTGGAAATTGTGTTTGAATTTGAAGCAAAAGATAAGTTATATCGCTCGCGGGTGTCTGCAAAACGGGATAAAAAACGAAAAGTCGGCACTTTTCTACGCCGTTATGACGAGTGGGTGGAGGAGGAATGGCGACCGTTGGAAAATGGTATCAAGGCGATTCAAAAAGCGATTGGGTTGAGTGTGCATGATTTCAAAAAAGCGGTGGTGATTCCTCAAAATTCCTTTCAAGAGTTTTTGAAAATGAAAGGCAAGGAGCGTTCCGATATGATGTCTGAAATTTTTGGGCTGCATGCGTATAATTTGAGTGCGAAAACCAATAAATTGTTTGAAAAAACAGAAAAAGTATTAGAGAATTTAGAGGGACAATTGTTGCAAATCAAAGACGCTTCTGCCGAAATCATGGAAGCCAAAATCGTCGAAAAAGCCGTTTGTGAACAAACAATTGAGGTGTTGAATGCGGAATTATTGGAAAAACAGGCATTGGCGCAAGGGTTGAAACAGTTGAAATTGGATTTTGAAAATCAACAAAAAGTTTTAAAAAAGTTTGAAAAATTAAAAGAAGAGCAACCTATCATCACGCGTTTGACGCAAGAAGTGGCGGATTATGAGTTGGTTTTGCACCAATTTAAACCGATTTGGACGACAAAAGTGGAATCTTCGCGTTTATCGACTGCCAAAAAACAGGATTTAGCGCGGAAGCAAAAGGCGTTTCAACAACAATCAGCCTTGTTTGAAACGGCACAAGTAAACTATTTGTTTTGGAAACCCAAATATGAAGAACGGGAATTATTGCAACGCGAAGTTGAGGATTTAAATCGGATTTTAGAAATACAGGCACATGCCCGCGAACAAGCGGTTTTGGAAATTTCAGCCAAAAAAGGAGATGATTTTTTAGTAGAACAACGTCAAGTGGTTGCCAATGCACAACAAGCGTTACAATTCAAAAACACGGAATTGGAACAACTTATTTTGGAAAAACCAGCTATTGAAATTTTAAATTTGGTTCAAAAGTGGTTTAACCAAATGGATGTTTTGAAAAAAGAGGCTTTGAATTTGGAAATGGATATGGCAGAAGCGACGCAACGAATGGACGATATTGAGACCGCGAAGGAAAATTTATTAAAATTGGAATGGTACGCGTTTAAATGGCAATTGCCTTTTCAAACCAAATTGGCGGAAGCGATTGAATTTATTAAAAACTTTAAAAACAAATGGATTGAAAATCAATCTTCGCTCGAAAATGAATTGGCGCATTTAAAAGCGTCTGAAAAGTTAGAAATTTGGGCAAAAAACTTGAAAGAAGGCGATAATTGTCCCCTTTGTGGGGGGACGCATCATCCGAATGTGTTTAATTTATCCAATGTAAAACAAAATGTTAAAATTTGTACGGAGAAAATTAATAAAATCAAGACAGATGTAGCTCGTTTGAATAATACGATTCAAGAATTATTGAATCAATCGCGCCAAAAAACGAATTGGAAAGAAACGCGTACCAAACACACGAACTCATTGACAGATAAACAATTAGAAATTCAAAAACATTTAATGCGTTTTGCATGGACTCCAACTTATACGACCACTGATTTGGCGGCGGTGGAGCAGGCTTTCGCAACGTTGTCGCAAATCGAAAATAAACAAAAAGTATTATCAAAATCGGTGCAAACAGCGCGTCAAGCATTGGATAAAGCAACGCAATTTGAACAAGCAGGCAAAGATAAATTGCAAGTTATCAAAAACGATATTAAAACGAAAACATTGTTAATCAATGATTTACAAAAAAAAATAACCGTTGAAAACGTTGCACTTTGGTCTGTTCAATCGGAAATGGAGTTGACCACTTTGATTGATTCCAAAAGAAATTTGCGCAAAGAAATTGAAACAAAATATATCGAATTTGAACAACAATATCGTCATTTGAATGCGCAAATCAGCAGTTTAAAAGGGGGTTTAGCCGTTTTTGAAACCGAAGTGATGGCTGCGGAAACGGCTGCGGACGTTGCTGCAACGGCTTGGACAGCGGCACTCGCAAACGCGCCTTTTGAAAATGAAGCGGCTCTTTTGCGCGTTTTGGAGCAACCCATAAACCTTATGGCTGCCAAAAAACAAATACAAACCTTTGAAATTCAATGGATTAGCATTGAAAAAATGGTTCAAGAAGGGGCGCAAAAATTGGCAAATCAAATCTATATTCCACAATCTTATGAAACTTGTCTTACCGAAATCGGGGCAATGAATGGGCGTTTGCAAGCAGCGTATCAAATGATTGGAAAATTAAGCACCGAAATGGAGGCGATTCGGGAAAAAGTGGCAAAGCAAGCGCAGATTGAAACGGAAAAAACGGCGTTGAATACTCGAATTGAACATTTGAAAACGATGCGGAATTTATTCAAAGGCAGTGGTTTTGTGAATTATGCGTCTTCGGTGCATCTGAAAAACATCTGTCGGAATGCGAATGACCGTTTTTTGACCCTCACGCGGCATCAATTGGAGTTGGATGTGAATCATGATAATCAATTTATGGTGATTGACCGACTCAATGGGGGCGAAAAACGCAGCATTGATACCTTGTCGGGTGGTCAACTCTTTCAAGCGTCGTTGTGTTTGGCATTGGCATTGGCGGATAATATTCAAAGTTTAACACAAGCGAAACAACATTTTTTCTTTTTGGATGAAGGTTTTGGCTCTTTGGATAAGGATTCACTACAAATTGTGTTTGAAACATTGAAAGGATTGCGCCGCGAAAATCGGATTGTGGGCATTATTTCGCACGTCGAGGAGATGCAGCAAGAAATTGATTGCCATTTGAAAGTCAGTTTGAATGGCAAAGGGAGTGTTGTGACGGCGAGTTGGGATGAATGATTAGGGTATTTTTAAAACACATAGTTCACATAGGAGGAGATAGAACACATAGGTAAATCATTATTCATTCATTTTTAATTATTTATAAATAATTAAAAATGAATGAATTAAGTTGAAATAATTAAGGTATGTATAATTATTAATATTTATGTGAACTATGTGTTTCACAAGCACGTAAATTGCCTAAACAAGTGCATGCCGCACAAACTATTCTCATATTATTTTCAACAATACTTAAACTAATCACTTGTATTTGATTATTGATTAAAAAATATCTTAATGTATTTTCTTTATCATTGAAATAATTGCCAGACATCTATCCATTGCTTGATTCAAATTTTATATATTTTTAAAACAATTTTTTTGTTTTTCACAACAAATTATTTAAAAAGTGGTCAAATTTTGGATAAATGCTTATCTTTGTTCTTATTTTAAAACCTTTACTGCGAAAGGTCTTTCATAAGACGTTGATTATCAATTTATTGTAAACCACTAAGACATGAATCAAGAAGTAGCGTACAACGAAGATAATATTCAATCCTTAGATTGGAAAGCACACATTCGCCTTCGACCGGGCATGTATATTGGAAAATTAGGCGATGGCGCGGCTCCGGATGATGGAATTTATGTCCTCATCAAAGAAATTATTGACAATTCAATCGATGAATTTGTCATGGGTTATGGTAAAACAGTTGAAATTCGATTGGAAGACAGCCATATTTCGGTACGAGATTTCGGTCGCGGGATTCCTTTGGGCAAGGTGATTGAATGCGTTTCGCAAATCAATACGGGCGGCAAATATGATTCAAAAGCATTTAAAAAGTCGGTGGGTTTGAATGGAGTCGGGACAAAAGCGGTCAATGCGTTAGCTTCCTACTTCAAAGTGGTAGCGATTCGGGACGGACAAATGAAAGTTGCAGAATTTACAGGCGGCGAACTATCGAAAGAGCATCCACTCCAAAAAACGGATTTGCCCAATGGTACGTTGATGCAATTTAAGCCCGATAACACTATTTTTAAACAATTTAAGTTTAAAACGGAGTTTATTGAAAGCCAATTGTGGAATTATGCCTATTTAAATTCTGGGTTGAAACTCCTTTTCAATGGCAAAACTTTTGCTTCTAACAATGGTTTACTTGACTTATTAACGCGAAAAATTGGAGAGGATGCGGTCGAATATCCTGTGATTTTCCTTAAAGGCGCGGATATTGAAATCGCAATGACCCATGGCAGGCATTACGGCGAGCAATATCACACCTTTGTCAACGGGCAAAATACGACTCAGGGTGGGACGCATTTGATGGCATTCAAGGAAGCCGTTGTGCGGGTAGTGCGCGAACATTTCAATAAAACCTATGAACCGCAAGATATTCGCGCTTCGATTATCGCCGCGATTAGTGTTCGCATTGAAGAACCCGTTTTTGAATCGCAAACTAAAACTAAACTGGGTTCGCAAAATATCGCGCCCGAAGGTGCGTCTTTGCGCACCTTTGTAAGCGATTTTTTGAAAAAAGCATTAGACGATTTTTTACATAAAAATAAAACGGTTGCAGACGCGCTCAAACGCCGCATCGAACAAAACGAGCGAGAACGCAAAGAAATCGCAGGAATCAAGAAAATTGCGACAGAACGCGCCAAAAAAGCCAATATTCACAATAAAAAATTGAGAGATTGCCGTTTTCATTGGGGCGAAAAGGGGGATGCTGTCAAAAATGCACAATCGACTTTATTCATTACAGAGGGCGATTCGGCGAGTGGGTCGATTACTAAATCGCGGAATGTGGAGACGCAAGCGGTTTTTAGCTTGCGCGGTAAACCGTTGAATTGTTATGGATTGACCAAAAAGGTCGTTTATCAGAATGAAGAATTTAATCTTTTGCAACACGCACTGAATATTGAAGATGGAATTGAGTATTTACGATATAATCGGGTTGTGATTTCGACGGATGCGGATGTGGACGGCATGCACATCCGGTTGTTGATGTTGACGTTTTTCTTACAATTTTTCCCTGATTTGGTGCGAAATGGGCATTTATACATCCTACAAACCCCACTTTTTAGGGTGCGCGATAAGAAAAATACGTATTATTGCTATTCCGAAGGCGAAAAACAGGCGGCGATTCGCAAGTTAAAAGGCAATGCTGAAATTACACGGTTTAAAGGATTGGGCGAGATTTCACCTGATGAATTTGGAGCATTTATCGGCGAAGACATTCGACTCGAACCCGTCGTTTTGACCGAAGATTGTAATATTGACCAGACTTTGGAATATTATATGGGCAAAAATACGCCTGAACGACAAGATTTTATCATTGAAAATTTGCGGTTGGAGTTGGAAGAAATTGAAGATGCTATCGAAATTAAAGAAGCGATGCAAGCAGCCGTATAAGAGGTGGAAAAAAGTGCGGCAAGTTGAAACTTGCCGCACTTTGAACTACCGCAATTGCTTTTGAATTTTAATATAATTTTGAATCATATTCATATCCACTACGCCTTGCAAATTGCCCCTATTTCGCTCTGCATTGGGTTCAAAAACAGGTAGTAAATATTGTTCTGTTTCTGACATTTTAATATAAATTGTTTTAATTGTATCTTGTTTAGAAGCGATTTGATAAGGAACATCCCTATTTTTAATAGCTTGTTGACTTAAAAAGTCATCAATCGTATCAGCCGCTTTTTTTTGATTGGAAGCCTCAATTAAAGTTTCCCGAGCAAGAATGCCTACTATATGCTCGCCGGAAACAAGTAAAAAATCACTTTCAATCCCTTTTGTCAACGCTGTAATCGGTAAGTGCATTGGGTCTGACCCTTGAAAAGTGGTGAATTGCGTCCGCAAAACGTTGGCAACCGTATGTCGTTTTAACAATTCATCTAAAACAACTTGTTGATATTCTTTCTGAGTCGCGCGCCACATAAAAAGGCTGAAACCGACCAACAACCATTCTGTTTTAAAAAAACCTGTTTTAAAATAATGCCATAAACCAGTGCTATGCACCAATAAAACCACCACCACTGCATAACTAATTCCTGCGGCAAGTTGCGTCGCACGAGTCCTACCCAATTGCGTAGCGGCTAAGGCGCGAAAAACCCGAGAACCATCCATCGGAAACGCAGGGAACATGTTGAATACGGCTAATGCACCATTTGCTTGCAACAAAGCGATCCATAAAAGCAAATCAGGTTGTGTAATCAAGGCATTGGGTTGCCCCATTAAACTTTCTATAAACGTTAATTTATATCCGTAAAAAATTAATAGTAAGATACTTATTATTAAAAATAAAAAAAAATTTACAAAGGGACCTGCAATAGCTACAACTGCTTCTTGCATTGGGCGATGGAATGTATTTTCCAACCGCGCTACCCCGCCAACAGGCAATAAAATAATATCTTTGGTTTTAATCTTGTAATAACGAGCCGCCAAAGCATGCCCCAATTCGTGTAACAAGACACACCCGAATAAAGCAATGATAAATAAAACAAATAATATCAATGTTTTAGGCGGCGCGTGTCGTACGAAATGGAGGTAGGCGGGAAATGCCAATAATAAAACGAAAGAACTATGCAATAAAATAGGAATGCCTGCGATACGCGCAATTTGAATGGTATATTTCATATATTTTTCGGCAAAGATAAACTATTTTTTTATCGTAAAGGACTTTACGTAAGTGTTCTTAAAGTCCTTTTTTTGGTCAAGTTAAAAAAAAACCTTAAATTGGCACGAAATTCTAATCTGTTAAAGATTAATTCACTCAAAACTTTAAATTGTAACTCCCAACCGATTACGATGCACAATAGTTTTACATCGGACGCATACGTTCTAAAAAAAATGGCAACTCGACAACATAAAAAAGTTATCCTTGTAGAAGATAATTTGGCGGATGTAGAATTAGTCAAAATTTCTGTCCGCGAATTGACCATGCCCGTTGAACTGATTCACGTAGGCGATGGTCAAGAATTGCTTCGTTTCTTGAAAACGAGTACCATTCTAAATGATATCGGAGTCATTCTCTTGGATTTGAATATGCCAAGAGTGAGTGGATTGGATGTTTTGCGCCATATGCACAAAGATCCCGCATTGAATAAAATCCCAGTTGTCATGTTCACAACTTCCAATAGTCGAACGGATATTATGAAATGTTATGAATTAGGTGCGAAAGCCTTTGTTTGTAAACCATTGGATATTAATGATTTCAATGATTCGATTCGCTCGATTGTAGAGTTTTGGACTTCGGTAAATATTCTACCTGTGGTCAACTAAGTGCTATCACAAATAAGATTTGTGGATGATTCGCGCCCAGAGGGATAGAGGGAGCAAATTTTTTTAAAATGATTTTTTTTACAAAAAAAATCATTTTAAAAAAATGAAGGTTTTTGTATGGATTTTTTTAAAATTTTGCTTTCTGTGAAAGTTTTTTTTAAGAAAAGAAAAGCGGCATAACTGACACATCAGTTACGCCGCTTTTTTTATGGAGCATTAAGCCTTGATTCTCAATTAGTTATTGAAATTCAAACCTAAAGACTTCATTGTTTCCATATCTAAGTTACCAACAGGCAAACCTTTGTCTTTTTGGTACTTGACTAACGCAGCTTTAGTTTGCGCACCGAAAACGTTGTCAGCAGGACCTGGGTCATAACCACGTGTTTTCAAAGCGTGTTGTAAAGCACGGATGTTTGATGGATTGTTCATGGTTGTACCACAAACAACTTCTCTCCACTCAGAGAAACCACCTGCTTTTACCAACTGACGACGTGTGTATGTAGAGTACTCAGCAGGCACGTTTACGTCACGTGTAGCAGGCGCACTTGTCATTTGACGGCGTGTTTGAGTTGAATATTGAGCAGGAATGGTTGTTTCAGTGTACGTTGCAGGCGTTTTAACAACTTGTTTCGTTACTGTAGAATACTGTGCAGGAATGCTTTCTTCTTTAGTAGTCGCAGGTGTTTTCAACACTTGTTTCGTGATAGTACCATACTCAGCAGGGATTGTTTCTTCACGGAAAGTCGCAGGTGTTTTAACCACTTGGCGCGTTACCGTTCTGTACTCCGCTGGAGTTGATTCTTCTTTCACCGTTTCAGGCGTTTTCAACACTTGTTTCGTGACCGTTCTGTATTCAGCTGGAATCACTTCTTCCTTAACACCTGCTGGCGTAGCTACTTTTTGAACTGTACGAGTTGCCATTCTTGCAGGAATAGGTGTTTTTTTAACACAACCAGCATCCGCAACACCTGTTGCATCACAACCTTTGTTAATCATTTTAGTGATAGTTTTGTACTCTTCTGGCACTTCAACCAAACACCAAACCAAACAATCGTTCGGGTCACTTGACAAACATGCTTTGTCACCTTGTTTTTTAACCCATTTTGTTTCTTTTTCTCTTACTTTCACACGCTCTGTCATTGCTTCAAAACGAGGTTGCATGACTTCCACTCTTTCGCTTGGACCTTCCGCTTCGTACTGCTCAGTAGCCGTTTCATAAGTTGCAGGCACTTCCACTACACGCTTACTTTCCGCTTTGCTTTGGATAGTCTCTGTAACCGTTTCAAAAGTAGCAGGTACTGGAATCAAACGCTTCGCTTCTGGTTTAACCATTACAGTTTCAGAAATCGTTTCGTAAGTTGCAGGCACTGGCACCAAACGCTTACTTTCGCCTTTAGTCATCACTTTCTCAGTAACTGTTTCGTAGGTTGCAGGTACTGAAATTAAACGCTTGCTTTCTGGCTTCGTCATGATAGTTTCCGTTACAGTCTCATACGTAGCAGGAACCGCAGTAACGCGTTTGCTTTCCGCTTTGACTAAAACTTGGTCAGACACGCTACCATATTGAGCAGGAACGGCTTCACGACGGATAGATGCACCCTTCGTTTCAACGGTTTCTGTTTTAGTTTCGTACTGATCTGGAATCATACACTTTGCATAGCACTTACCAGGCTGAGCATTCGGTGGCGTATCTTGCGCGAAAGCCATTACTGCACCGAAAGACATAGCTGCAGAAAGAATCAGGTTTAATCTTCTCATAACTCTGAGTTTGGTTTAAGAATGAATTAGAAAAATTTTAATGAATGAATTGCACGTAAATATTATTTTAAAATATTTAGCCGTTTGAATGATTCGGTTTGAGGTAGGATTTTAAGATTATCTGCACTAAAATTAGGATTTTTTTTTAAAAACGCTCCTAATTTTAATCCCAATAATCTTAAAAAATCCTACCTCAAACTTACAACGCGATTGTTAATCCATTGATTTACAATCATATAACCTTTTATTAACACTATTTTAAACAGAAAACGGTTTCGACAGAACGAATACTCATGCAAATTTAAAAACTTTTTGGAAAACAGATATAATATCTCGAAATTATTTTTGTTTGCAACTCATAATCCGCGCTCTCGGAAAAGGAACGGACGTTTCCGTTCTTCATCAATATTTTAATGTCGTCTTTTTTCTTATTATAGGTACGATTACTTTCTTTGCCCGTAAAAACCCAATAACGGATTTCTGCCTCAGATAGTTGTGAAAACTGTTGTTTAATGAGTGCTTCCGCCGCCGCAATGTCCGAAGGTGTTATCACCGTATTTTGCAAGCGAATTTTAAACAGTTTTCGATGTAGTATGCACTTCGCCAGATAGGATAAAATGAGGTCGCCGTGTATGGTCCATTGTTTTAACGATGCAATAATATCAATATCATCTAACATGGCAAAATGATTCGGCAAATTTTTAATATTTTTTTTATCAATATCTGTAAAAGATTGATTTAAAAAATAATTTAAATTACCAAAACTTTCGATGCGTGTGCCTTCTTGAACTAATTGTTTAGCGCGTTGCAATGTTTTAATCAACATCTGCTCTGCGGACAATACTGTTTTATGCAAATAAACTTGCCAATACATCAGTCGTCGTGCGATTAAAAAATGCTCAACACTGTATATACCTTTTTCTTCAACGACCAATTCGCCTTCAAACACATTCAACATTTGTATCAATCGATTGTGTCCAACCGAACCTTCTGTCACACCTGTAAAAAAACTGTCGCGAGACAAATAATCCAATCTATCCATATCCAATTGTCCAGAAACCAATTGATGTAAAAATTTTCTGGAATACGTTCCTTTGAAAATCGTTATCGCTAATTGTAATTGTCCCTTGAAATGTTGATTGAGCTGTTCCATAAATAAAATCGACATTTCTTCGTGATGAATGTCAATAATCGTATGTTCGAGCGCGTGTGAGAAGGGACCATGACCGACATCATGCAACAAAATGGCTATACAAACCGCCTCAGCTTCTATCTCTGAAATGTCAACACCCTTATTGCGCAATACTTCAACTGCGCGGGTCATCAAATGATACGCCCCGAGTGCGTGGTGAAAGCGGGTGTGTAACGCTCCAGGATAAACGTAAGAAGTCAATCCTAATTGTGAAATACGCCGCAAACGTTGAAAAAAAGGATGTTCTATGATTTCCAACACAATACCAACAGGAACACTAATGAATCCGTAAACGGGATCGTTGAAAATTTTGACCTTTTTTTGCATTTGATTTTTAACTAAATATTAACATAAATGCCCTCAACAAAATCACGATGTAAATTTAGGATAAAAAATTATTACAACGTATCTTTTATTCAAAAATTTTTAAAAAAAAATAACTTTTTTTTATTATTTCTAATTTAGCCCGTTTCGTACTGCAAATTTTTTAAAAAAAATCTCGTTTTAAGAAATTTAAAAGCAATTATTTTCAAAAAATAGAAAAAAAGACCTTCCATTTGTGCTTTCATTTGTTTTGCAAAAAAATCAAAAAACAAATTTTTTGGCTGTTATCCCACTCAGACGGCATGGAATTTCCTAAAGAGGGAGGGTATCCGAGATAAGAGGCATTTTTTTGTAAAAGAATCCCTTTTATCTAAAAAATCCAAGTCCAACTTGATTACTTTTGTTGGGCTTAAACAAGGTTAAGCCAATTTCGCAAATACCGTTCCAAATATTATTTTGGCATACACTGTATTACATTGATAATCAAAGATATATATTTTAAACCCTTTTTAAGGTAGAAAAAAAGATGGACAAAATTAGAATTTTGTGGGCAGATGATGAAATTGATTTATTGAAACCGCATACTTTTTTTTTAAAACAAAAAGGATATGATGTGGTGACGGTCACGAATGGGCATGACGCGCTGGAAGAGTGCGAAACGCAACGTGATTTTGATGTGGTCTTTTTGGATGAATCCATGCCCGGTTTGACGGGTTTGGAAACATTGGCACGGTTGAAGGAAAATTTTCCGCATTTGCCCGTCGTCATGATTACCAAAAATGAGGCAGAACATGTCATGGATTCTGCAATTGGCGCACAAATCAAAGATTATTTGATAAAACCCGTCAATCCCAATCAAATATTGATGACTTTGAAACGCATTACGGATAAAAAACGCCTTATCAACGAAAAAACCAATGCGGATTATCAACAAAATTTCATCGAATTATTCAATCAAATTAATGCTGGATTGAATATGTCGGAATGGGTCGAAGTCTATAAAAAAATCATTAGTTGGGAATTGCGCATGGACGCAGGCAATAATACCGAAATGGTTGAAATCCTAACCGACCAAAAAAGTGAAGCAAATAAGGCTTTTTCTAAATATGTGGCTAAAAATTATGTGGATTGGTTGGGCAAAAACAAGCATAACGCGCCTTTGATGTCGCATCAATTGATGCGTAACAAGGTTTTGCCGTACTTGGGCGATGGCGTTCCGACTGTAATGTTATTGTTAGATAACCTTCGTTTTGACCAATGGAAGGTTTTAGAACCGATTATTTCTGAATTATATCGAGTGGAAGAAGAAGATTATTTTTGTTCGATTCTGCCCGCGAGTACGCAATACAGTCGAAATGCGATTTTTTCAGGCTTGCTGCCTGCGGATATTGAGGCGCGTTTTCCCGATAAATGGTTGAACGATTCGGAAGATGGCGGTAAAAATTTGCATGAACACGAGTTTCTGGGCGACCAATTGAAACGCACCTTGCGCAAAGATATTAAATTTGATTATGTTAAAATTACCAATGTTGCGGCAGCTAAACAATTGAATGACAATATTATACGCTATGCAAACAATGATTTAAGTGTTATCGTATATAATTTTATTGATATGCTTTCTCATGCACGGACAGAGATGGAAGTCTTAAAAGAATTGGCAGGCGATGAAACGGCGTATCGGTCTTTGACGCGCTCATGGTTTATCCATTCACCGATTTGGTCGGCTTTGCAACGCTTGGCAGAAAAAAATATTCGATTGATTATTACGACCGATCATGGTACGATTCGCGTCAAAACGCCTTCGCGGGTGGTGGGCGATAAGGAAACGACGACGAATTTGCGGTATAAAGTTGGAAGAAATTTGCAATATGATAGGAAAGATGTATTGGAAGTGCGCGACCCGAAAATGGCAGGTTTGCCGCGCCCGAATGTGAGTTCGACTTATATCTTTGCGAAAGAAGATACGTTTTTCTTATATCCGAATAATTATAATTATTTTAACAATTATTATAAAAACACTTTCCAACATGGAGGGATTTCTTTGGAAGAATTGATTTGCCCTGTGATACGCTTGCGTTCTAAATAAGTAAAATGTTTAGAGGCTTTGGCAACCATTTCTCATCAGATAATTTTTAAATTGAAAATCATTTTAAACACCCTGTGTAGCAAGTTGCAACTTGCTGCACAGGGTGTTTAAGCAATACAGCTCTTTTTTACGTTGCATACCACTCCAAAAAACCGCAAAACAACGTTCTCTAAAAGTTTTTAAGCCAACCCAATTCCTTGATTCGCCATCGGGAAATAAATTTCCTGCGAATCATGGGAAATTTATTTCCCAACTACGTCATATTATTGCATGCTCATCATACCTTTGCCCTCTTTCGTTTCAAAATCATCATATGAATCCAACTAATAGTACCTTTCTACTCACTTTTGCCTTTATCGCCTTTGGGTACGCGCTCAAAAAAGGGGGACTTATCACGGAACAGGATGGCAAAACCCTTTCTAAATTCATGATGCAGACCTCTTTCCCTGCATTGGTGCTGCTTTTATTCATGCAAGTTCATTTTGAACCCCATCTTTTCACCCGTACTGGGTTGGCAATTGGCTTTGGGAGTACGATGTTGACGATTGCTTGGTTTGCGTTCAAAACGTATCCAAATGCTTTGCGCGGCATCCTCACGATGGGCGCGGGCGGATTGAATACCGTGATGTTTGGATTTCCGATTGTGGAAGGCATTTGGGGGCGCGATGCGCTGACATATGCCGTCCTATTCGATTTGGGCAATACCATCGTCGTTTTCGCGCTCGTGTATCCTATCGGCAGCTATTTTGCACTTTCGGGTCAAACCCATGCGATGACTGTTTTAAAAAAAGTGATACAGTTGCGCCCATTGCAAGCCATGTTGATTGGATTGATAATCAATGCTTTATCCATTCCAATTCCTAAAATTTGTATTGATTTTTTAGATGTATTAGGCAAGGCAAATAAACCCGTTGTTTTAATTTTAATGGGTATTTATTTAAATTTTATTTTTGAAAAACAACAATTAAAAGCGGTGAGCAAAGTTTTGATGATTCGATATGCCGCAGGATTGACCTTAGCATTTTTATTATATCATTTTATGTTGCCAAGTGTAGAACGCAGTGTATTAATTGTTTGTGTTTTATTACCCGTAGGTTTGACCATCATGCCATTCTCTGATGAATTTCAATATGATAGTCGCATTGCAGGTTTATTAGTGAATGCGTCAATGATTATCAGCTTTTTGGTGACTTGGGCATTGGTTTTAGGTTTAAAATTATGATGGAAAGGCGTATAATTTGAAAAATTACTTACATTTGATTTTTTTTAATACAAAGTCTATTTACAACTGCTTTTTCACTTGTGACGCTCTCTGCACAATCGTAACTTGGCACCTATACATCCGTCAAAATGGGTCGTACCAAATCAGCGTTCAATCGCCTACGGCGCAAATGTCCAAACGAACCGAAATCCTAAGTTTGATTATAACCGTAACACCCAAACGATAATTATTCAAACGTGCGCAAGAATGCTTAGTAGTCGGAAAATGAATTTTCCGATTACTAAGCATTTTGCGCAATTCAATTGGTAACGAGTATCGTCATGTTTCAATAAATAGCCGTCACAATATATTGATAATCCAAAGAAGTATCATCAGTCGTAATTTTTTGAAAACCTGCTTGCAACAATTCTTTTTCCACGACACTCAAAGGCAATTTTAATTCAACTTTGGGTCCTTCGGGGATTTTTTTCTCTTTATAATCCACAATCACAATTTTCCCTCCTTTTTTCATCCCTTTTTTCAACGTATTCAAATACGCCACACGATTGGCAATATACATATAGGTATTGACAATCAACACATTATCGGTTTCTTCGGGGAGTAATTGGGGGTCATTCGACTCTACTAAGCGCGGAATCAACCGCACCCGCAAATCGGGACGCAATCTTGAGCGCGCACTATCAATGATAGTAATGAAACGCGGGTCAATATCCAAAGCTAATACTTTTTTACACTTAGGCAACAGGCGAAAAGCAAAAAAACCCGTCCCTGCACCAATATCTGCTACCACTTTATTGCTTAAATCTCCAAAAATATTAATCACCATTTCTGGTTTTTGCCAAATCACCCGAGTCAAGTCTTGCAAATCATGCGGAACGACTGGAATCGGTTTTGAAGATTGGTTTATGGGGGGTGTTTTGGAGTCGTTTTTACAACCCTGTAGCAGGAAGACCAAGATAAAACTACAGCATAGCCCTTGCCAATGATTCATACTAAATCGCATAAGGATGTTTTTTGCTTCGGTTACGTTGTTCATCAATAAAAATTTTTGTAAAGGTAATCGGTTTTAGTTAAGATTTTGTTAATTTTAGTTAAGATTTTGTTAATTTTTTCTAAAATTAACAAAGAAAGCCTTTTGGAGTGGTCATGCTTTTTAAAACACGCTCCAAAAGGCTTTTTATTGTTTTACACAATCATTACAAGTGTAATTCAATTAAAAAAAATCGAACTTACCGTTTGGAGGGTTTTAAACCCTCCAAACGGTGTAATTACTTGAAAAACAATTATTTAAAATACTTGCGAATATTTCAAAAATAAAGCATTCCGCATAAACACATCCCGACCTAACTTAGTCAAATCGCCCCCTTTATAAACCAATAAATCATGGTCATAAAACCAATCCGATTTAAAGTTTAAAGAAAGGTTTTTCCAAATCAAATAATCTAAGGTGTGATAGACCTCTACGTCAACATTTTGAAAATCACGGAAATAATTGGAATACAAGTCCAACGTACCCACATAACTCAATCGATTCGTCAAAAATTTGCGTGCATAATCGACCCGAATCTCAGAACCTGCTTGATGATCCATGATTTTGCGTTTGCCATTCACCACTTCAGGCGTAAAAAAAAGTCCTTTTGCCGCTAAAACCGAGTCGCGGACAATGATACCTTTGTACGCAAAAGGAGAATACAAAATGCTCAAATGCTCATCTGCACGATAAATCACACCAGGTGCAACTTTGACAATACCGGGAGCTAAGAAGTTGGATGTCAATGAATTGCGAACACCATTGACTGTTTCTTGTAGTAAATTTTTGGAATACGTAGGCAAAATTTGGGTTTGCAAATCGCCTAAAACCGCCCCATACAATTTGCCGCTAATCAAACGCCCCATCCGAGTCGTGACTTGCACGGCATCAATCGCTTTGGTATAGGGTTCTGCACCATTTTTAATCACTGAAAGTTGAAGCCCTGCTTTGGTGTCCCAAAGGAAATTGCCACCTTTGTAATTGGCAACATAGCTCAACAAGCCACCTGCGCCGAAGCGACTATCGCCCGAACCTGGTCTTGGATTGCTCAACCAAAGGGAAGTGAAATCTAAACCAAGACCGCCATTAGTCGTCCAGCCATCTTTGGCATCAGTGGACATTTCTTTGACTTCGGATTTGGCATCCAATATTTTTTGGGCAACCGAAGTACCTGTGACAGCAAGGGTCAATGCTGCACATGCGAAGAAGTTTCTCAACATCATGTTTGTTACGTTTTGTTTGTTAATTGTTTTCTAAAAAAATCTTTTCCGCTTTTGGCGGCATAGAATGATTGATAAAATAAGGTTTAAAAAAAATAATTCTGGTTCTAAAATAATGGTTTTGTTATAATTGATGAAGAAGACCTACCGAATAGTATAAATAATTGATTATCAAACCTTTGGAGGGTTTAAAACCCTCCAAAGGTTGTTGCAATTAAAATCTATCTTAACTTATTTGAAAAATTTCAACTTTGCTCGTTGCTACTTTGCTCAACGGAATAATCACCACACTTTCCTCCAATTGTAATGCCAAAGATGTATTATCCATATCAATAATCACGCCTTTTACGCCATCTATTGCTACTAAATCGCCCATTTTAATTTTGTCTCGGCTGTAAAAAGAGGCTAAAAAATTGGACATCATATCTTTCGATGCCAATCCATATCCCAACCCAAACGCGCCAACTGCCGCACCCAACAAAATATTCAAATTCGATTTGATAAAATCGGTATCAATTTTAGCTTGCGACAACGCACTTATCAATGCGGTCAAAAATATAAAGTAAAATAAAAAATTTGCAATGATTTTTCCAGACGGAATACCCAATGATTTACAAGCAGTCGCTGTGGCATCTTTAACAGCATCTGCAATCACTAAACCAAATAACAAGACAATTACACCCGAAATCAGTATCGGCACATAATTAATCAAGTCGCGCACCAACTGCGAGACCGCAGGCATGCCCAATAAATCGGTGGCAATAATTAAAACCACCAACATCAAAATATAATATACAATCTTACCAATCAACCGACTCGGCAAAATTTTAATATTATAACTACTGATAAAGTCTATCTGATTGATTTTGTCAGCTAAAGCATCCACACCCGTTTTGCTCAACAACTGTGTAATCAATTTACCAAGCATAGATGCCACTATGCTGCCCACCACTGCCACTGTAAAAGCAGCTATGATACTCGGAATCGCTTGTCCGAACGATTTTACTAATTCTGTCAATAAATCACCCATGCTTGAATTGGTCTTTCAGAGTATTGTTTGTATGATTTTTACTCAATTTTAAATTGATTTTAAATTGATTTTGTTTGTGATGATACCTTTTTATCACTATTTTGTGAAAAGTCTATCGACCTGCGCCCGTCATATCCATATCAGGGGTCACTTTTTTGCGACCGCCTGTGTGCGGCGCACTACCGCCTGACATTCCAATCGCCGTACTCACCATGCCTGAAAAAAAAGCATCTAATAAAGTGCCTGTCGATTGATACATGCGCAATGAGCGCGTAATTTTTTCGTGCATCTCCTGCGCTTTTGATTGGGAGCGCGCCCCAAAAAAGCGGACGTTTGTACTCATTTCAGGAATCCGAAAAAATTCATGCTCATGTTCCGCTTCTAATAGTTTAAAACTATTTGGTTTTTTAAATTCCGAGTTCATTGAATACCAATATTATGTTTTTGAAAAAAGGTTTACTTGGGGTTCTTTGCTGTCCATCTGTTTACGCCATCATAGAGTTGCCCATCAAATGACCGATAGGATACACCGCAGGTTTGCGTTGAAAATCTTGGTCAGGTGTTTGAATCCCTATATTTTTCGCCTCGACCGCAGCCCAGAACTGATCTTCTAATTTATCAAGGAAAGTAAACTCCCCTTTTCGCGCTTTTTCTCTTTTGAAAAACGCTTTTTCATATTCTTTTTCAAGTTGTTTGAAACTATTTGCTTGCTTTTCTTTTTTAGTAATTGCTTGCTGTTTCATGATAGTTTAATTTTTTTTGAATGAATAAAACTTTGAAAGCCATTCATTTCGGTTGTTTGAGTTGTTTTTAGGGCATCGGTTTAATTTACGTTACAGGAAATTTTTGTTTAAAAATTTCAACTGCTTTTTGTTTAGCCCGCTTAATTTTCATTTTAATCGCACTCTCCGTTTTTTTCAACGCTTCTGCGATTTCTTTAATCGAACGTTCATCTTGATACTTCATCAGCAGGATGACTCTATCGCCTTCAGGCAAGGTTGCCAACACCACTTTTAGTTGTTTGACATCCATTTCCATGAGGTATTCGTCTGGAATTTCCTCTTCTGCCACATCCGGAGCGCGTTCAATGTCGTCCGTAAACAACGTTTGCTCCTTCTTTTTGCGTCGAATCATATCAATACAATAATTATACGTAATAGAATAAATCCAAGTAGAAAACATTGATTTCTCGCCAAAAGCACTTAGATTTAACAATATTTTCATAAAAATCTCTTGCATTGCGTCTCGTGCCAACTCCTCTTCTTTCAGAATAGAGAGGCATTTGCCATACACCTTACCAGCATATTTGCGGTAAAGGATGCTAAAATACGCAGGATCTTGCGTACTTAGGTATCGCCGGATGACATCGGCATCGGGTAATTCCACAGATGGTGCTTGTTTTCTCAGCAAAATTCCTTAATGACCTTTAGTGAACAAATATATTTTTTAACTTGATACGGTTGAATCGTTTTTCGGTTGTAATTATAGAATATAATTTTTCGCGGCAAAAACAAATTCGTGTATTTCGGCGATTGCTCCCCTATTGGTCACAAATTTAAGGAACTTTTTCTTAATTGTCACTTTTTTTGTGACAAAGTTTGCAAGGTTTTTTTCAGAAAGGCGCATTTTTTTTTCGCCTACCTTGATTTGGAAGTCACCTTTTGGACGGCTTAGAGGTAGAAAAGGCACAAAAAAAGGTTGCAATATTTACATTTTGTTAACGTTATTAACCATAAAAAGCAGTTTTTTGCATTTTATAATTCATTTATGAACAATTAATTATGCCTAAATAAGAGGATTGTAAGGTTATAAAAAAAATATAAAAAAAAATTTAAAAATCGTTAACATTGTGAACTGTTAATTTTATTCAATCTGTGACACATCAATCTATCTATATGTGTGTATTTGTAGAACAATGGCACTTTAAAACCTTTTTTTTTGACTTAGATTTTTTGGATTCGTTGGATGTGAGAGAATAAGTTTCGGAAACCTTGAAGGTTTCCGAAACCTACGCCTTTTACCAAATCATATTTTGGTTTTAAAAACGACTGCGTGAATCCAAGTCAAAAAAGGCAATGATTAGGCGGCATCGTGCCTCCTAAAAACTGCCTTTTGGTCATCTGTGTTGCAATTGCATCTGGATTAATTCGCTCTCACAAGGATTTCATAAGCCAATTCGATGGTTTTCTCCTCGACTTTAATTTTTTCTTTCCCTTTTTCCCCTGTTTTCTCAGCATCTTGTTTGACATAACACGTTTTATCATCTTTCAACGCTTGAATCGTGCCATTTAAAATCTTATCGCCTTTTTTCCACGCAATACGGTCTCCTATCTTAAATCCGCGATAACTAATCGGCGCTTCGGCAGAACCCCAAACATCGCCCTCGACCGCAAAGTATTGATTCTTAATCATATACACTTTAATATTCATTAAAAACTCGCCGCCCGGAACGCGTTTCACCGTTTGGGTGATGGCATCTTCCATCGTCTTAGCGCGTGATTTTTTCAATTCGGTAACACTACCGCCAATGTAGGAACTCAGCGGTTTGTATTTCAAATTGGCATCCACATTCCGAGTGGACATCATATTAATCGTGCCGACTTGCCGAATCGCAGGCGCACATGAAGTGGCTAATAAAGCACTACACAAAAAAATAGGAAATAGTTTCATTACTGTCATTCAAAAGTTTGTTTCAATCCGATTAAAAAATTATTGATTATCAATACAATAACGAAGCCAAAAATGTAAATATTGCATTTATAATATGTCACAATTTGTTTTTTTTAATTATTTTAACACATAGGGAACATAGGGTTCATAGGACACATAGGGTTCATTTTTATAGCTATTCTTTGTTTTTTCGGTTCAATCTATGGTATTTTTAAGGTTTAAATCCCCAAATGAACAAATCAAATAAAGAATGCCTCTATGTCTCCTATGAAACCGATGTTCCCTATGTTGTCATTTTTTTTTGAACCAACTACTGTTTTTCTTGTTAAAAGGGTTTAAAAATCCATTCTTAAACAAAAAAAAATTGACCAATGAAAAGAAGCGCGACTGCCCAATGGAAAGGCACAGGCAAAGAAGGCAAAGGAACCATTTCGACGCAAAGCGGTGTTTTACACAATGTTGCAAACTCGTTCAACGCTCGTTTTGCAGATGGCAAAGGTACGAATCCTGAAGAATTGATTGCCGCAGCACATGCAGGTTGTTTCAGCATGAAATTGAGTTTTGTGTTAAACGAAGCAGGTTTCACGGCGGATCATATAGATGCAAAGTCCGTTGTGACTTTTTTGAATGGCGAAATTCCGAATATTCACCTCACGGTAAAGGCAACTGTTCCTACAATTTCGGCAGAACAATTTGCAAAAGCGGCGGAAGATGCTAAAACCAATTGTCCGATTTCAAAATTATTGAAAACGGAAATTACATTAACTGCTACCTTAGTACCGGCAATGACACATTAAAATTTTATAACACATAGGACATATAGATTTCATAGGGCACATAGGCGCAATTTCCGCTTTGGAAAAAGTTGATACAATTGGAACGCGGATGACGCGGATTGGGCGGATTTTCACGGATTTTTTATTTTATACAAAATTTTATTTAATTTTTTATGCTTATTCAAAAATAAAATTTCAATTGAATCGAAAAAAATCCGTGAAAATCCGCCTAATCCGCGTCATCCGCGTTCCAATTGTATCGACCCTTTTTCAAAGCGGAAATTGCTGGAAGTACACCTATAAAGATTGCCCCTATGTTTCCTATGGAATCTATATGCCCTATGTGTTGAAAAAATTACAAAAAGATAAAAAATGGAATTAATCGTTACCAAGCAACATCATATTGCGACATTGACTTTCAATCGCCCCAAATCGTTCAATGCTTTTAACGTCAGTCTTTGTCAGGCGATGCAAAAAGCCTTAGACGATTGTGCGCAAGATGCCGATATTCGGTGCATTGTGTTGACAGGTGCGGGCAGAGCGTTTTGTGCAGGACAGGATTTAGGCGAAATTACAGGAGACAATCCGCCCACTTTTCAACAAATTTTAGATGATGGTTATAATCCTATTGTGTTGAAAATCAGGGCATTAGAGAAACCTGTCATCGCCGCAGTCAATGGCGTAGCGGCGGGCGCGGGTGCGAATATTGCCTTAGCCTGCGATTTGGTCATAGCAGCAGAGTCGGCGAGTTTCATCCAAGCCTTTTCCAAAATTGGGTTGATTCCTGATAATGGCGGGACGTATATATTACCTCGTTTGATAGGTTGGCAAAAAGCGGCGGCATTGATGATGACGGGCGAAAAAGTATCGGCGCAAGCGGCTGAAAAAATGGGGATGATTTACAAATGGGTTCCAGATGCTGCCTTTGTTGCAACGGTCGAACAGCAAGCGGCACACTTGGCGCAAATGCCTACCAAAGCATTGGGGCTTATCAAACGTGCTTTAAACCAATCTTTTACAAATGATTTTAAAACGCAATTGTCGCTTGAAACGCAATGGCAAGGCGAAGCGGCGAGTACCGCAGATTATAAAGAAGGCGTAAATGCGTTTGTACAAAAACGGATTCCGACTTTTAAAGGCATTTAAATTGGATTAAAAACAAATTATGTTATTAAAATCAAATCTTTTTAACGCCAATGATTTTTAATTCAACTAAAAGTATCAACTAAGCAAAATATGAAGCAAGATTCAGCAGGAACAACCAACCTATCTATTGAGCAAGCCACGCCTTTGAATCCAAATGGCAAATCTGCCGATATTTTCATCAAAGGGGCGCGTAGCAATAATCTTCAAAATGTCGATTTAAGGATTCCGCGCAATCAATTGGTGGTGGTGACGGGCGTTTCGGGCAGTGGCAAATCGTCGATTACGATGGATACGCTCTACGCGGAAGGGCAGCGGCGGTATGTCGAAAGCCTTTCGTCGTATGCGCGACAGTTTTTAATGCGGATGAAAAAACCAGAAGTGGATTCCATTACTGGTTTATGCCCTGCGATTGCCGTCGAACAAAAAGTGACGACTGGCAATGCGCGTTCTACGGTTGGAACGATGACGGAAATCTATGATTTTTTGCGATTATTATATGCTCGGATTGGAAAAACTTATACGGCAAGTGGACAATTGGTTAAAAAACATGAAGTTACAGATATTATCAATTTTGTATTTGAACAACCTATTGGTACAAAAATCCAATTATTGATTCCACTGCCGATTCGCTATGCGGATAGAACTTTGGCAATGCAATTGGATTTATTGTTGAAAAAAGGGTATTCGAGGCTCGTTTTTCAAGGCAATTTGATTGAAATCGAAAGCATTTTGGCAAAAACGAGTGCGGTTTCATTGGATATACAAAAACCATTATCCTTTTTTGGCGGTGAAACGATTCAAGTTTTGATAGACCGTTTTGTGGTCAAAATGGAGGATGAAAATCAAAAACGCATTGCGGATTCGGTTCAAACGGCTTTGGAAGAAGGCGATGGCAGTTGTTTGATTCACTTGGTGGGCGGGAAAATGCACCCATTTAACAATCGGTTTGAAGTGGATGGCATTGATTTTTTGGAGCCGACTCCTCAATTGTTCAATTATAATAATCCGTTTGGCGCGTGTCCTGTTTGTGAAGGTTATGGAAAAACGATGAATATTGATGCGGCAAAAGTGATTCCCGACCCCTCCAAATCGGTTTTTGAAGGCGCAGTTGCCTGTTGGAATGGCGAAAAATCGAAAATGTGGCTCCATTTATTTCTTAATCGGGCGCATTTATATGATTTTCCAGTGCATCAACCGTATGAAAAATTGACGGATGCGCAACGCGAGTTGTTGTGGAAAGGCGACTCAAATGGAGGTTCATCTATTGATAGTTTTTTCAATATGTTGGAATCCGAACCGCATAAAATTCAAAATCGGGTGATGATAGCGCGGTATCGCGGCAAAGTGGCTTGTACGAGTTGTAATGGATTGCGCTTACGCAAAGAAGCGATTGCAGTTAAAATCGAACAAAAATCGATTACGGAGTTGATAGAAATGCCTATATCAATGGTTTATGATTTTTTTAAAAATATCAAACTTTCTGAATATGATATTTCTATTGGCAAACGATTGATAGGTGAAATCGAAATGCGATTGAAATTTATGATGGATTTGGGGTTGAATTATTTGAATTTAAGCCGTATTTCTTCGACATTGAGTGGGGGCGAAACGCAACGCATTCAGTTGACGCGGACGCTTGGGAGCAATTTGACGAGTAGTATGTACTTGTTGGATGAGCCGAGTGTCGGGCTGCATCCGCGAGATACGGGGCGATTGATAAGCGTTTTGAAAGCCTTGCGCGATTTGGGCAATACCGTGATTGTGGTCGAACATGAGGAGGAAATGATTAAAAATGCCGATTATTTGGTCGATATGGGTCCCGAAGCGGGCATTCATGGCGGCAAAGTCGTGTTTGCAGGCGCGTATAACAAGATATTTACAGAAGCCAGCGAGAGTTTGACGACCCAATATATGAATGGGACGCGACAAATCCCTGTGCCTGCGTTTCGCCGAAAAGCACCAAATTGGTTATATTTGACAGGTGCAAAACAGCATAATTTGAAAAATGTAAGCATTAAAATTCCATTAGGCACGTTGACGGTGGTGACAGGCGTATCGGGTTCTGGAAAGACGACTTTGATAAAACAGGTTTTATATCCTGCTTTGCAAAAACAAATAGACCCGACTGCGAATGTCGTATTAGGCAATTTTGAATCTTTGACAGGTGATATTCAAGCGATTAAGGCGATTGAAATGATTAGTCAAAGTCCGATTGGGAAATCATCGCGTTCCAATCCTGTGACGTATGTGAAAGCGTATGATGAAATTCGAGATTTGTTTTCCAAACAATCGTTGTCGAAAGTACGCGGTTACACACCTGCGCATTTTTCGTTCAATGTCGATGGCGGTCGGTGCGAATCTTGCAAAGGCGAAGGCGAACAAACGGTGGAAATGCAGTTTTTAGCGGATATTCATTTGGAATGTGAAGATTGTAAGGGCAAACGTTTCAAACAAGAAGTGTTAGAAGTCACGTATCACGGTAAAAACATATCGGATATTTTGCATTTGAGCATTGAAGCGGCTTTAGATTTTTTCAGTGCGGAAAAAGCCATTGTTCAAAAAATCAAACCATTGTATAACGTTGGTTTAGGATATGTTCAATTGGGGCAATCGTCGAATACGCTTTCGGGCGGAGAGGCGCAACGCGTGAAATTAGCGTCATTTTTGGGCAAAGAGGGCAATCGAGAAAAGATTTTCTTCTTTTTTGATGAACCCACAACGGGTTTGCATTTCCATGACATTAAAAAATTATTAGATTCGTTCAACGCCTTAGTGGAGCGCGGACATACGGTTTTAGTGATAGAACACAATGGCGAAGTGATAAAATCAGCCGATTGGGTCATTGATTTAGGACCCGAAGGCGGCGATTTGGGCGGCAACTTGGTCTATCAAGGCACGCCCGAAGGACTGATTACAATCTCTGAATCCTTAACAGGGCAGTTTTTACGTGCAAAATTAGAAAATGCATATGCTTCCACAAATAAGGGTGGTGGATAAAAAATCAACTGATTCATTGATTTACCTGTACTGATAGAATTTATTTTCTATCGCCTCCGCTTTGATTGGGCAAATCTTTATTGGATTTTTCGGTTAGAAAGTTGTAAATTTGCCGCATGAGTCAATTTATTGTATCGGCACGAAAATACCGTCCGACCCGCTTTAAGGATGTTGTCGGACAAGCGCATGTTTCGCAAACGCTTAAAAATGCGTTGCAAAGCGATCATCTGGCGCATGCTTTCCTGTTTTGTGGTCCAAGAGGGGTTGGAAAAACGACAAATGCGCGGATTTTGGCTAAAATCCTCAACTGCACGAACCGAGATGCGGATTATGAAGCCTGTGGGCAGTGCGATTCCTGCACGGCTTTCGAGCGAAATGCGTCTTTCAACATCACGGAATTGGATGCGGCGAGCAACAATAGTGTGGAACATATTCGCGGTCTCGTGGAACAAGTTCGCTTCGCCCCGCAACAAGGTAAATATAAAATTTTTATTATAGATGAAGTCCATATGTTGTCAACGGCGGCTTTCAATGCGTTTTTAAAAACGTTGGAAGAACCGCCTTCGTATGCGATTTTTATTCTGGCTACGACGGAAAAACATAAGATTATTCCGACGATATTGAGTCGTTGCCAAATTTTTGATTTTCGGCGCATCCAAATCCCTGATATGGTAGCGCATTTACAAAAAATTTGTTTGAAAGAAGGTATCGTAGCCGAACCCGACGCATTGCACATCATTGCCCAAAAAGCGGATGGCGCGTTGCGGGATGCATTGAGTATTTTTGACCGAATCGTGAGTGCGGGTGGCAAAAAAGTCACTTATACGGATGTGATTGAAAATCTGAATGTGTTGGATTACGATTACTTTTTCAAGACGGTCGATGCGTTATTGGCGGAAGATATGGCGAAAATCTTGTTGATTTTCGATGATATTTTGAAAAAAGGCTTTGACGCGGATTTGTTTATCACTGGTTTAGCCGAACATTTGCGACAATTATTGGTTGCCAAAGATGTGCAAACCCTTGAATTGTTGGAAGCGGGCGGCAATTTGCGCGAAAGGTATCGGCAACAATCGGTTTTATCATCGTTAGCGTTGTTGTTGACGGCGTTGAATCTTTGCAATGATTGTGATATTCATTACAAAACGGCGCGGAATAAACGACTGCATGTAGAAATGAGTCTGATTAAAATGACTTATATTCACCGAATGACTGATAGTTTGCGGGCTGCCCTTGAAAAAAAAACGCCTAACGGAAGCATAAGTGGTGAAAAAAGCCTTAAAATAGGTGAAAATGGAGGGACAAACCCCGTTTTAACAACCGAAAAAGGGATTACAAAAGGGACTTTGCCTGTACTCGCGCCGATGATTTTAAGTATTGAAGCAGCAGAAAAAGCCATTGAAATGGAAGAAAAAGCAAAAGCGAGCGTTGTTTCAAAATTAAATTTTGAAAATTTAATGTCAGCTTGGCAAAAATATGGCGAACAAATGCCTTCTGAATCCACCAAATCGGCTATGAATGCCGCAAAATTGGCTTTGGAAGGCAAAAAAATAGTTGCCAAATTGGGTTCTAACGTTTCGGTGACGATATTGCAAACAGAAGGTTTGAAATTATTGGATTTTTTGAAAACAGAATTGTCTGATGCGTTTTTAAATATTATGGTTTTATATGATGAATCACTCGCGCCCAAAGTCGAAATCGTGGAAGTACCGACCAAACTGATTTCTCCGAGAGGGATTTTAATGGAAATGATGAAAATCAATCCCTTAGTCCGCGAATTTGCGGTCAAATTTAACCTGAAACCAGATGCAGATTAGACTTTTTTAAGAAAATAAGCGTTACAATTGTTATTTTTTAACAAAATCATCTTTGATATAATGAAAAAATTAGCATTACTTTTTGCTTTTGCAGGATTTGCAACATTCGCAGCTGCACAGACGGTTTGCGTTAACAAAACGGCTGCTTGTTGTGCCGTTGAAAAAGCAGGTTGCGTCAACAAAACAGCCGCTTGTTGCGTGAAAATGCAGGGAACTGCCTCCGCAAATGTCGCAGCGACTCCCACAAACAATGTGGTAGCGAAAGAAAAAGCATGTGAAAAAAGCAAAGCATGTTGTGCTGCAAAAGCGGAAAAAGCGGCTTTGAAAATAGAAGCACAATAGTTAAATGGTTCGGAGTCGGGAAATTTTTGAAATAGGATGCTTATGATTTCAAGGATTGGAAGGATTTTTTGAGTTCTATGCTTCGCACACAATACTTTTGCGATACAATGGGAACGCGGATGACACGGATTGGGCGGATTTTCACGGATTTTTTTTAAATTCAACTTTAAAAGCAAGCAAAATCAAAAAAATCCGTGAAAATCCGCCCAATCCGCGTCATCCGCGTTCCCATTGTATCCCAAAAACACCCGACGTAAAGTATAGAATTCAAAAAAATCCTTCCAATCCTTAAAATTATAAGCATCCTATTTCAAAAATTTTCCAAAACGAAAATAAATTCAATTCGTTTTTAAAATCGGTTTTGCAAAAATGCGTTGTCCTGTCGCATCCTGCAAAATGCTCCAATACATCCCTTCCGATAATGTTTGTACAGGGACTCGAATCGACTGATTACCGATACTTTCAATATTTTGTTTTAATAAAATCCTGCCTGTAATATCTGTCAAGGTTAACATAAAGCTGCCATTTGGTACATTGTCCAAATAAAATTCCGAATTTACAGGGTTTGGATATAGCTTTATATCCTTATTTTGAGATACAGTATTTTCAACAGGCGTGAGTGGAAAATATTTGTATTGAATTTGCGCTGCCGAATCAGAAGTCGGTTTGACCGTAACCACTGCAATTGGTTCTTTCGCCGTATTGCTCCAAAAATGATAACTAATCGTTGTATCCCGACTCGGATTGCCTTGTGCCGTATTAAAAATCAATGAAGTAACATCAACCCAAATACGTAATAAATTGATTTTCATTTCAATACGCGTTTCATCAATCGTATATCTGCGTTCTCGCAATACGTCAAAAGTTCCGCCCGGAATTTTCAACGTTCCCCAAGCATCCACTTTATCCGTCCGAATCGTTACAAAATCAACCCGCAATGAATCGGGGCGAATCGGCAGAGAATCCAATAATGTACTCGGCAAAAGGGTTGACGGAAAAGGCAACAAAAAGGAATACCGCAAATTATTACTGCCCGTGTTGTACAACAACGGCGCACGTCGTTCAGGAACAAAAGGTGCGAAAGTCGGGGTCAAATTCAAACTCAAGGCTTGGATATTCACCCCTTTATAACCCATCAATTCAAAACGCGTCAATGTTTTGTTATAACAAGCCGTTTGTTGCTGCGCCGCGCCTTGTTGCGTGACCAAATCAACGCCCGCAAACGCTCTTTGAGCTGCTGTATCGGTTGCCGCATCCAAAAATTTTTGAACATTGATGATAGGCGTATTGCGCAATGCTGAATAATCCCAATTTTGTTGGGTTGCACTGGCAGGAGTCATAATAATATTTTTCGTAGTCAATGCGCTGGCATTGACCGTACGCAGCGAATCGCCTGCATTCGGAAAATAATTGGCAGCTGTCAGCGTGATTTGCGCGATGCACCAAGTCGGCAATATAGTGAGTAAACTAAATGCGTAAAATATTTTCATTTTTAAATAAAATTATAGGTATAAATGTATCCAAAAGGTCGGCGAGGTTGCAACCTCGCTGACCTTGATTCGATCCGAATTGCTTGATTACCCGAAAATCCTAATTCAGACAATTATTTTTTTCGCGGTGATTTGTCTCAAAGTTGCCATTTCGCGCAGCGTTTCTTTTGCCTCTCTCGCGGGAATGCCAAAATACGTTTTACCACCTTCTACACTTTTTGCAACACCTGATTTTGCTAAGATAATTGCCCCTTTTCCGATTGTTACATTCTGCGCAACGCCCACTTGTCCATATAAAATTACGTCATCTCCAATTTTGACCTTGCCTGCAACACCTACTTGCGCCGCAAAAAGACAGTTTTTGCCCACCACAACGCCATGTCCGATATGCACTTGGCAATCCAATTTCGTCCCCGCGCCAATAATCGTATCGCCCGAAACGCCTTTATTAATCGTGCAACCCGCGCCAATATCGGTATTTGCTTCCAAGATGACGCGCCCGCCTGACCGCCATTTTTCATATCGTTTTTCCACTGTCGGCGGATGTTTTTTGTAATAAAAAGCATCCGTTCCAATGAGCGCACCCGCGCCAATGACCACATTTTTGCCAATAATCGTGTAATCATCAATGAAAGCATTGGCGCGAATGTACGTTCCCGCATCAATTCGGACGTGATTGCCAATCACAACCCCCGGTTCGATGATGACCGACGGATGAATGACCGCCGATTCGCTAATGCCCTGATTTCGATTGTTCAACGGTTCAAAAGGACGGTATTTTTGAACCAATCGATTGTACGCCTCAAACGGTTTGGGATGTAATAATACGACTTTTCCGTCTGGAATGCTTACTTTTTCATTCAAAAGCACAAAAGTAGCTTCCGATTGAAGGGATTTTTCAAAATATTTTGCCGCATCGCAAAAGATTAAATCGCCTTTTTCAGCCTTATGTATCTCATTGATACCGAATACAAAAAGCATTTCATCACCGCCGAGAATGGTTGCACCAATGTTTTCAGCAAGCTGTTTGACAGGGATTGGGTAAGGTAATTTCATTGAATCATTTTTTTAACACCTATCAAACCATTGGAGGGTTTGAAACCCTCCAAAGATTATCTATCGTGCTTCATAGATGTTGATGTAATGGTTTTTCAAATATCGGTTGTTTCAAAGCGCGTTCAATATCTCCTTTTCGGATGAAAACCAATGGTTTCGGTATTTTAAAATATTTAATATTAGCATCATTCGACCAACCAATTACAACCGTCGCATGAAGGCAACTCGACTCCTTACAAGCTAATTCTTCCACCGAAATCGCCTCTGCTGCGGTTTCGAGCGCGAGACTCGCCTGTTTTTGAATCCAAGCAAGGGTTTGAACATTATCAGGGTCATTCGGATTCGTAAATTTCTGCATGTGCAATGGTTTAAAAATTAGCGGTCAAATAAAAATCAAATATAGATTTTTTATTTGGATTGCGCGGATCCTTTTCCAACAAAAAAGATTGGCGCAAGCCCAAACTTATCGGTATCAAATTGAAATATTGATTGTCCAACACCAATTCATAACCCGTAGAACGGTAATTTGTTTTGCGATTTAAATGATAATTCTCTGCAACGCCCGTATCGAAAAATAAATTCGCTCGAATCCGCTTGAAATAGACCAACCCCAAAAAGCCCCAATCGGGATAAGCCAATGGCAAACCATAGGTTATAGACATATTTTGAAAAGCATCATTTGTCGGCGCAGCGTAACCGCGCGGATATTCAAAATCATCGGCATATTGATATGGATTTTTCAACAATTCTTTTTGATACGCCGCTTTCAACTCAATATGATGATTCGGATACAAACCGGGTAGATAAACTTTTGTCTTCGCGCCTATTTTTTCATTGCGAATGGCATTCAATGCTTGTGTATAATTCAAATCTAATTTGAAACCCCATCGCGTACCAACATTTTGAACAGCCGTCCGTCGCAAATGACTGAATGAAAGAGCCATATCATAAGTTGGTAAAACCTTGTTATCCAATGCTTTACCTTCTGCAACGATATTGGTTAAGTTCCGAAAAGTAATTCCAAGCGTTGGTTTGAACCGAGTCGTGAAATTCCCATTCAACCATTTGAATGGAATTGAAACATTGCCACTGACCTTATTTTCATCCATTTTTTGAAGGGCAATCGTATCAGAATCGGTGTAAAAAGCGGCTCGCCGTTTATTTTGCCCTGCACTCAGTGTAAAAACGGGGTAGTAACGCGCAATACTCGCAGACGCATTATAAAAAGGCGTATTGCCTTCATTCAAATTAATGCCCGTTTCAAGATTCATCTGTACATCATTCAAAATATTGGTGAAATCGAAATTCATCGCAGGGGCTGCAATCGAAGGCGAAAGCACCCAACCATGCAGTTTCAAACCTTGCAACAAACCATGATAAGACTCCGATGCATACGTTTGATTTAAAGGTTTATCCAAAATGCTGCCGCCTTCCAATTCATTCGCAGCCGATTTAAAAATAGGCATCTCTTTCGGCTCTATAATCGTAATCGGTTGATTATCAACGAGATTCAACGATTGTTGCGAGATGATTCTGCCCATTTCGGTTGGTTCGGTGAAAACGATTTTTTTGCCATCTGCCGCAATATCGGCTTCAAAAGCACCGATAGGAACGGATGTAACGGCATAAATCGATTTGGAACCCTTCAAATCCGTGTAAAAAATATTATCAATTCCTGAAAAACTGCCATTGAAATACACCAAATCGCCCTTTATCGTAGGCGATTCCATCGTATGACGCGTCCATTGCGTCAATTCGGTGATGGTATTTTCGGTTAAATCGAATTTTACAAGGGCTAATTGACTATTTTGATGGGCAATCGCAACCATATTTTTGCCATCTGCACTCCAAGCCGTGCGCGATAAAGCATAATTTTTAGGATTTTCAAGTTTGCGAACCACTTGTCCCGTTTTGGGGTCGAGCAAGTGAATTTGGTTTTCTTGATTGGGCGCAATCGAAATCGCGGCTAATAACGTTCCATCAGGAGCCATAGACGGCGAAAAATAACGCGTTTGATGCGTTAATCGTTGCCGTTCATTGGTTTTTAAATTATAAATAAAAATATCTGAAAAATCTTTATAACCCCATCGAGCATCTTTAGTCCATTCGCACCAAGCCAAAATATCCTTGCCCAAAGTTAGATTGCGGTCTATATTCAAGCCGATTGTGGTCAATTCGGTTTCTTTTCCGTCTTTCAACCAAACAAGCGCGTCCGTTTTTTCAAAACTCGTCTTCCATGCCACCATGCTACTATCCGCTAAAAAACGCGGATAATAATAATTCGTCACCCCTTTTTTCGATTTTGGAGTGACAGGCGTAGTGGGAATTAAGGTTGTGTTTTTCAATTGTTGCGCCCAATCCGCTTTTTTTTCCGCCCAAGCCAAATTATAAATGGATTCGGTCGAATGTCCCGTATTTTTTTTCATGGCTTTTGAAAATGGATACGGAAAATACCGATAACTCGCGCCTTGATGCAAGACTTTTGCCGTCACGTCATTGCCAAAATCTTGTCTGGTTTTGGAAAGCATCATGTACCCAAATTGATACCAATTGGGCAATAAATCGTGATAAGAGCCATTTCGATGCTTGGTATAGCTGTAATTTTTGCCCGAAAACGCCAAAGTGCGTTGCGAAACCGTGAAAAATGGCATCCGTCCGCGCCCTGCCTGCGTCAACGCAGTCTCGGCAACCACCGCATCGCCTTCAAAATACCAATCGGGAACGCTCAAATCTTGGAACGCGCTCCAGACCAACTCGCCCTGTATCCAATACATAAATTGGGTCAACCCGCGTTTCGCATTCAAATATTGCATAATATGTCGATACTCATGAATCGACAATACATCTAACCAATCATTGCTCCCCAATGCTAAATGGGTTTGCGGCGGCGTACAAAAAAACTCACTCCGAAGCGGACTCAACGAGACGTAACCATTGGCATTGACGGTTTGATTGCGCAAAACCAAGTCAAATCGACGTTTTTGAGTCCCAATCGAACGCCGATTGTTTTGATCCATGTAATTGATGACATTTGCAACGCGTTGCGCTTGCGGCTCCATGCCTTTTGGGTAAATCACGCGTACCGCTTCTGAGGACAAGATTTGCCAATCCAAACCAGATGGATGTCCGCCAAATTCGTCTTGTGCGCACAAGGAATGGGCGAAAAGCATGGTAAAAAGACAACATTTTAGTTGGTATTTGTTCATTTTAATGAATATGAGGTTTTAATTTTAAAAAAAAAATTTTCGTTTAACTTAACTAATCCAAAAGGTCGGCGAGGTTGTAACCTCGCCGACCTTAATTCGACACGAATATGCTGATTACCAATGACTTACGTTTTGCTTATTCAACTGCGATTTCGCCTACTTGCAAAACTTCTTTCGTCGCGCCCGCACGACTTACAAAGGCAATAATCGTGCATTGATTTGATTGCCAAGTGGCGGGTAAGGTCAAGTTGAATGCTTTTTCGACTAAATTCCCTGCTGAAAGATTCTCTAAAAGATTGCCATCGTAATTCGTAATGATTTTTCTTAAAATATGTTTATGCTTGTAATCCAATTTTTTACCACTTGAAGTCAATTGAGCATCCGCTACATTATTTTCAGTGATTAAAACGGTGAGGCGCAAATCATTGGTTGCAATATTTTGTTCTGGATTGATGCGTATTTTCAAATCTAAATTTCGAGTATTGGCATTATAATTTTTAATAAAAAATAATTTCAACAACGGATTTTGACGCAATTCGCCCTCTATCAAACTCGCCCAACTGGATTGACCCACTTGCAAACCCGTTTGCCCTGCAAATTTTTTGCGATTGACCACCGCAGACGGATAACCTTGCGGTTCTTCGAGATAGGTTTGCAATTGCGTCCCCGCGTCTGTGCGAAAATCGAACCGATTTTCAGGATACGGATTCGCAAAAAAACCTGCGTGAATCGACACCGCGACCACTCTATCAGGATAACGACTGCGAATATTTTCAATTTCAGCACTGCCATCAGGACAATTGACGCATCGAACCCCTGTAAATTCTTCGATTAAAACCTTGCGTTCGCCACCTATCGCCCCACTTAAAGATGGAATGGTAGGTTCAATTTCGTTGCAACCGATATTAAAAGTTGCTAAAATAGCAATTATTGAAATTTTATTTTTCATTTTATTGAATTTTTCATCAAAGATAAAAAAAAATAAAACAACAATTAAAAAAGAGTAAAAAAAGTGCGGCAAGTTTCAACTTGCCGCACTTTGCATTTTTTAAAAGAAACATTTACAAATTATTCTTTTACCCATTTTTGAGTCATAGCCACTTTGCCATCGACGCGCAAGGCAATTAGATAGACCCCTGTGTTCAACGTTTCCAATCCTTCAAATGATTGAATATAATTACCTATACCTTGTTGACCACCATCCAATTGATGAATGATTCTGCCTTGTAAATCAACCAAATCCAACCGAACCGACATTGCTATTTGTTCTAATTTGTACATCACTTGCACGACATCCTTCCCCGGATTCGGATAAATGCCAAAATCTCTAATTTGAACGCCACCGTCATCCAAACAGTTCGCGCCGCGAGCACGGAATACGAGTTCCGCACTCCAATCACTGAATCCAGTTGGACAAATATTTTGCACTTGACACGTATAAGTTTGGCATGCTTGTAACGATTGTCCAAAACCATAGCGCGATAAACGCCCTATCGAATCATATGCCCAACCTGCTGTGCCTGCCAATCTCCATCGAATCAAGGTTGTATAACCTGTTGATTGCCATGTCAAACTGTCCAAAATGCGGTCGTATGTCACTTGCGTAGGAGTTGTACAAACGATTGATACACAACCTGTTGTCGTAAAACGAGTGGTTGCCCATTCGCTAAATAAGTTGCTTGCACAAGCACGGCGCACCCTCAAAACATAGGTTTTACAACGCGTCAAACCTGTCAAACGAACTAATGTATCCGAAGTCGTTCGGGTTGTGATGGCATTGGGCGCGTCTGTGGCATAATATTCAACCACATAAGCAGTATTTGCCATATGATTCCATCGAATCACTGCATTCAAAGAATCCACCAAATACGGAGTCACATTCAACGGCATCGCACAGGCATTGGACGGTGCGATGCAACCGCGTGTTTCAAAACGAATTGGTTCTGTGTACGCACTTGCAATATTATTGCTGCAAATGGCTTGCACTTTCACTTGATACGCTTTACAGCGCAATAAATGAGTCAAGGTCACTAAATTGCTGGTCGTCGTAATCGTTGTAAAAAGGCTATCCGTCGTCGATTTATATTGCACACGGAAAGAAGTTGCCCCATTCGCATTCCAAGTAACGACAGCCAACGTGTCCATTGCAGATATAAGTACATTGGTTGGCGCGGCACAAATGGTTGATACACAACCTGTTGTAGCAAAACGAGCGACGGCACTATACGCCACATTGTTTGCAGCACAGTTTGCCCGAACCCTAAATTGATAAATCGTGCAAGCCGTCAAACTGCCCAATTCTAATCGATTCGTAGTTGCCCGCACCGTCCGCCAAGCAGAATCGCGGGGAGCCATCCATTGCACATCATACGAAGCCGCGCCCGTAGAATCCCACCGCAAAACTGCTACGTTCTGGGTCGTTGTGAAACTCAATCGGCGCGGTGCCATACAATACGAAACAGGGGTGCAACCTGCTGTGGCAATCGAACTTGAAACACTGTACTCACTATATACATTGCCCGTGCAAACGCTTCTGACTTGGAATTGATAAGCGGTGCAGGCAGCCAAATTCCCAATTTGTACGGTCGGCAAGGCAGCATTAAGGGTCGTCCAACTGGTATCCGCTACTTTTTTGTAGCGCAATTGATAAGTTGCCGCACTCGTGCTTACCCAAGTAACACTTACAACCGTTCCGCTAACGCTCAATGCACTAATGCGCGGTACACCACAAGTCGCTGTACCCGCACAACCCGTTGTTTTAAAACGAGTTACGCCACTAAATTCGCTAAATGTGTTGGCACAAATGGCTTTTACTTTAAATTCGTAATACCGGCATGGCAATAATCCTGTCAACGTCGCATTCGGAGTGGTCACGGTTACAGTCGTAAACGTTGCCGCATCTGCTGCCCGATATTGCACTTGATAGGAAGTTGCTGTGCCTGCCCAATACAATAATGCCACACTATCGCGGGGATGCGCTGCCAAATTTTGAGGCGTTGCGCAAGCTACTTGTGCTTGTAAAATTGGAATCGAAATGCTTAATATCAAAGCAATTAAAAAGAACAATTTTTTCATGTAGAAAAATAGGATTATGAAAAAATAATTTGAATGGATTAGGCAGTGAAGGCTGTATAGACTATTTGAATTAGACTTGCAAATATACGACTTAGTTTAATGCTTTAAGCCATTTATGTTTTATTTTGGGTCATGCCAACAGAAAAAGGAGAGGGAGCGTTTAGGCGGCAAAGCTGCCGAAAAGAGGGAGACGGGGACGGGTGTTTGTTGTTTTGTTGAATGGGGCAAAGCCCCATTCAACAAAACAACAAACACCCGTCCCCAGAAAGTCTTTTTCTGCCCAAAACGGTTTTACCGCGCAACTTAGGTTAATTATTGAAATAATCGTTTTGACTGGTCTGCAAAATCTTTCTCGCTCAACATGCCGCGCTCCCGCAAACTCGCTAAATGTTTCAATCGTTCCAAAAGCCCTTGATTTTCAATGGTTTCCAATCGTTTATAACCATTGCTGACAAACGATTCAAACTCTGTTTGAATCCGCAAAAAAGCTAAAGTATCTTCTTTCTTAATTTTTTCAAAATCTTTAAAACCGTATTGCACCGCTTTTTCCAAATGATATAATGCCATATTCGTATTTTCCTCCGACGAATAACAACAAGCCAAGTGAAAATGCAATAAATTATCTTTTGCATCTATATCAATGCCTTTTCCAAAAGCATCAATCGCCCCTTTGAAATCATAATCAGCTTGCTTTTTCAAACCGTCTTGGCGCAAAGCCTCTATTTGAACGCGTTGTTGACTCGTCAAACCATTCACAGACGGCTGTTGTGGTTGCGTTTGCGGCTGCTGTTTAGGCGGATATTGTGGTGGATATTGTGGTGGATACTGTTGTTTTGGTGGAAACTGAGGCGGATATTCGGGTTGTTGTTGCGGCGGATGCCCTTGATTGTTGCGATTTTGAGGATTTTTACCCCATTTAGAATTGTATTTTCGGTCAAATTCGAGTTTGTCCATCGCAAAAAGCAATACACCTTGAATCAGTCCAATCATAACAGACCATTTAGCAAGGTGCGAAAACGTGAACGCCAATGCCATGATGCCTAAGCCAAAATTGCCTAAATAAAAAAATTGTACCCCAAAAACGCCCAGAAACAGGCTCAATAAACCCGCAGTTGTTTTATTTTTCATAAAAAAGAATGATTTTCGATTGATTTAGATGCAAAAATAACAACTATTCTGTAAAAATCATTCCCCTTTTTCGACAAATGGGGCTAAAAAAATGATTTAAGACGGTAATCACTTCGCGTTGCGCCATAAGTTTCGGAAAATTGAAAATTTTCCGAAACTTATGGCGTAGCTTCTCTATAAGGGAGGTTACGCCGTAAGTTTCGGAAAATTGAAAATTTTCCGAAACTTTTTCAACGGTTCACGCTGTAACGGCATGTGCATTCAAAAAAAGTTCTAAATGGCGATTGAAAAGAATCGGATGCTCCATCATTGGCGCATGACCGCACTTATCAAACCAAACTAATTGGGCATTTTCAATCAATTCCTTGAATTTTTCCCCTACGAATGGAGGCGTAACAATATCATTTTTACCCCAAATCAGCAAAGTCGGTGCTTTGATTTGGTGTAATTTATCTGCCAAATTGTGTCGAATCGCGGATTTAGAAGTGGCTACAATCCGAATCGCTTTGGAACGGTCATTGACCGTCGAAAAAATATCATCAATCAATGCTTGGTCTGCCACCGCAGGGTCATAAAACGTCTCGCGCGCTTTGTTAGCGATGTATTCATAATCGCCGCGTCGAGGAAACGTGTTGCCCATCGCGCTCTCAAACAATCCAGAACTACCCGTCAAAATCACGGATTGCACCCGATTCGGACACGCAAGCGTATAGAGCAAGGCAATGTGACCACCCAAAGAATTGCCTAATAAATGTATTTTATCGTAATGTTTAAATTCGACAAAATCAACTACATAATCAACAAAACCTTGAATCGAGACATTGTAAATGGGCAATTCGTAGATGGGCAACATCGGCACGACTACGTTATGCGTCTTGGAAAAATGGTTGATAACTGCGGTAAAATTGCTCAACGCACCCATTAAACCATGTAATAATACCAACGTTTCTGGATGATTGGTGCCAGTTTCGATGTATTTAAATTTTCCCTCTTCTTTCAGCGTGTAATTCATTGACATAAATTTCTTTGGAGCAAAGGTATAAAAAAATTTAATTTTCTTTCTAAACACTGAAAAAAAAGTGCATTCCCTACTTATACGTTGCGTCGGGTGGTTTTGCGATACAATGGGAACACGGACGACGCAACGTATATTTTACCAACTGATGTAGGTCGGGTGTAAACAAGATGAGTCGTCGGGAAATAAATTTCCTGGCGACTCATTTGTTTACATCCATTTGGGGTGTTTATTGCCAACCCAAAAGATTATTGTTTGGAAATAAACGCATCCACTTGCTTTGCTTTCAAATTGCGTACTTCCGCTTCCGCACCGCCATTGTAAGGGAATTTTGCCGCTACAACCCGCACATTACCTGAAGTTTCATCTTTGACAGCCGTTGCATACGCAAACCCCTTCTTTTTCAAATCCGTCACGCGTGCATTTGCACCTGCCGCATCTTTAAAACTACCTGCGATAACCCAAAAATTGCCTTTATCGCCCGCAGTCGTGTACGTTTTAGTCTCTGTTGCCGTCGCTGTTTTCGCGCCGCTTGAACCCGCGCCGCCTTTTGCCGTCAAACCCGTTTTAGAGTGGTTGACAGGAGATGCTTCCGCAAGATTTCCTGCTGCTGCCGTCGTAGAAGCAGGAGCAGAACGCACAGTTGTTGTTGTTGTTGCTGTTGGTGCAACAGGCTTCACCAAAGACCCTGCTGCTGCTGCACTGCTGCCCGCCGCCCCTACTGCTGCCGCGCCCAATTGCTCATTGGTTGCAGGAGAACCACCGCCTAAAGTCGTCGTCACTGCCATTGTAGAAGCCGAATCGCCCATAGAGCCACTCATACTGCCTTCCGCTACTGCCAAACGGTCACGCTCTTTTTTCTTGATGGATTGATTAATCAAATAAATCAATGCAAAAACGCAAAGTCCTACTGCCAAGTAGGTCAAATTTCTAACGGTTCCAGGTCCCATGGAAATTTTTTGTTAATTTTTCAGTGAACAAGATGTGTGTAATTTCGGTACAATTAGTGGGTCATTCCGAGCTAATTGTTAATTCGGGCGCAAAATATTGGATTTTTTGCAGAAAACAATAACTTTTTATTTACAATTTTTTAAAAAAATTGAAAAAATGTACAAGTCAGGCTGTTGACTTGGGCAATTGCCAATCCTTACGCTAAGTTACAATACGCCTTGAAACGGCGTTTGGTCTAAAATTGTTGCTTATCGTGCATTAAGCCCGAAACAACTAAGGAAAAAGGGCTCTCGCAAAAAAAGTAAAAAAATGATTTTTGTAGGGCTGTTTCATTTGTGGGTTATAGTTTGGTAAAAGGCATACTTTTTTTTTCAAAATATACGTTGCGTCGAAGTGGTTTTGGATACAATTGGAACACGGATGAAAGGGATTGAACGGGTAAGCACGGCTTTTTTTGAAATTTAGTTCAAAATTCGTGAAAAATTCGCCTAATCCGTGTCATCCGCGTTCCAATTGTATCGCAAAACCACCTCGACGCAAAGTCTATCGATTTGCTTTGCTCCGAATCTTTTATCGCCACGAAATGGTCAATACCAAAATAAAAACGATAAATGCCACTAATATCACCGTCCACAATCGGAATTTGGCAGAATCCAAATACTGATTGTGCAAAGAAAGGAACATATCGCGCCAATTGAATCGCCGCGCCATGCCCTCCGTAACTAAGACAAAATATTTGCGATGTCGTTGTTTATTACCATGCTTTTTGAGGATAAAAAAGGTGGAATTGAGGAAAATCAAATCATATAATTCTTCTCCTTTGCCCGAAGACCACAACCACGTATTCGATTCCTGCAAATATTTCCAACTCCCTTTCACGATATTGCCTTCCAATGAGATAAGGCATTCACCGCCCTTGCGAAAAATATATAAGACGGCTTCGTGAAAATCATCTGTATCACGGATTTCCACCCAACGTTTATCCAAATAGCTGTTTTCATCGCGCAGGTCGGAGCTATAACCTTGCACTTTGGGGACGACGGTATCAATCGCCTCATCCAAGCTGTCAAATTTGGGCTGCTCCAGCTCAAAATAACTTTCTACCTTGTCTAAAAAACTTGAAATCACGGTCGAGTCAAATGGTTTTGCTGAACCAAACTGTTTTTGAAACAGTTTGGATTGTGTATAAAAAAATGTTTTCAATCAGAAGTAAGAGAGAAGGGTGCTGCGACTTACTCAATCCACTGAATTTTAGTTTCAATCGGCGTGCGTTTTCCCGCAGGTTGCGGCGCGTCCGTATAACCCATATAAAAAATACCAATACATTTTTCACCTGCTGCAAGCGGTACAAAATCGCCCATCCGATGAATCACTCCCGGCGTACTCCAATAAGCACCAACTTGATACGCAGTACAAGTTAACCACATATTTTGCACTGCGGCAGCCACCGCAGCCATTTCCTCCCATTCTGGAACGCGTGTTTCAGGGTCGCGCTGCACACAAAGAAGGATAACCGTATTGGCATTCAATGGGTTTTCAATAAATTTTTTCATCCCGATTTCAGATTGTTTTTCCAAAGGCGTATGTTTGACATAATCCTTGGCTAAAAAAGCTGAAAAATCTTGTAACCCTTTGGCTCTCAATATTTTAAAACGCCAAGGTTCGGTCAATTTATGGGTGGGAGCCCAGTTCGCATTTTCCACAATTTGCGCAACAATGGCGCGAGGAATATTTTTTTTATTATAACTTTTAGTGAAAATCGACCGACGATTTTTGACTAATTCGTTGAAATCTACTGGATTCATATTCTTTTAATTCGCTTTTACAGCGTTTTTTAACGTATATAACAAGGTATTGACATCGCCACCATTCAAATGCAGCATTCCTTTTAACGTCACAGGGTCTGCTGAATATGGAATCGGCGATTTACAAACCACTTCAATCACGGTTTCGGGTCCCGCACCGCCACAAAAAAAGCACATATTATACGGAAATGCGGATAATATAAAGGCACTCGTACTTTTATAACCATCTGTCGGAATGATGTACCCGCGAATACTAATTTCTTTTCCTTCCATCGCCTGTACTTCCTTGCTATACACAGGAACATCCACTTTGAACCCCAAAATGGAGTCCATTTTTTTGGAATAGGTCAATTTTGCTAACAATCGCCAAGCATTTTCCTTCAAACCTTGCGCCGAAATCAAGGTCGGTAACAAACTAAACGTGCAGAAAAGCCCTATATATAAAAATAATTTTTTCATATCGAATGGTTTAGCGCATGGCAGGATTCAATAATGGATAGCACTTGCTATCTTTCACATCGCAAAGGTGCAAAAATTTAATTTTTATTTTCAAAAAAAATTAAAATTTTATTTTAAAACATATAATTTTTTAACAAACTGTATTTGATTTCAGGGCTACCCTAAAAAATAAATTTTCAAATTACAAAAAAGGCTGTAACTTGTGCCTGTAAAACGAAAAAGTCTATTTTAATATCAAGTGTCCATTTAGAAAGAATCCGAGAATCCGATGATTATAGATGTCAATCATTTAATACGCAGAATGGCACAAGCCGTTTCTTTAATATTTCATCCGTTGCTGATTATCACTTATATGTTGATGATTTTGCTCGCTGTAAATCCCTATCTTTTTGGGGTCAATCGATGGACGGATAGCAAATTATTGATATTAGGCGTATTTGCGGCGAGTTTTTTCTTGCCTGTAACGGCTGTTTTCCTAATGAAACGGTTAGGGATGGTCGAAACTTGGAGCATGGCGAATCGGCAAGACCGCATTGGTCCATTTATCGCCACAGGTATCTTTTACCTGTGGATATTCCTCAGCGTCAAAGACAATAATATTGTGCCGCGTGCCTTTGGCATGTGCGTTTTGGGCGCGACGATTTCGCTATTCATTATGTTTGTAGTCAATATATTTTTTAAAATCAGCCTACATGCCGCAGGAATGGGCGGTTTGATAGGGATGATTTACATCACGATGCGCGTTTTTAGTTACAATACATTTTCCATGCACATTCCCTTTTTGGGCGTGTATAATGTGAGCATGACATTTTTATTACTCATCGGGATTTTAAGTGCAGGCTTGGTCGGCACGTCTCGACTGGTCTTGAATGCACACAATTTGCGAGAACTTTTGTCGGGTTTTGCCTTAGGATTTTTGATGCAATTCGTTGCTTACAAACTCTTTGTGTAATCTTTCTGAGTAGGTGAGCGTATGCTGCGGAAACGTTGTTGTTAAAAAAGTTGCAGAAGACCCTGTCTTTTCAATAACTTTATTTTTTGAAAAATGAAAAAAGTTTTAATTACGGATGATGTACATCCTTTGATGTTGGAAGGATTTGAAAACAAAGGCTATCTTGTTGATTATCAGCCAAATATAAATCATTCAAAAGTACTTCACTGCATTCAAGCGTATCATGGGTTAATCGTCAATAGCAAGATTTTTGTTCATAAAGAACTTATCGACCGCGCCGTTCAACTCGAATTTGTCGGCAGATTGGGTTCTGGTATGGAGATTATTGACCGTGTGTATGCGGCGGAAAAAGGTATTGCGGTTTACAATTCGCCTGAAGGGAATCGAAATGCGGTTGCGGAACATGCGATTGGAATGTTATTGGCATTGGCGAATCAACTCGTAACGTCAGACAATCAAGTGCGCCAAAAAATTTGGCAACGTGAAGCGCGGCGTGGTTTTGAAATCGAAGGTTTGACGGTTGGCATCATTGGTTTTGGGCATACTGGTGCGCGTTTCGCAAGGAAATTGGTAGGTTTTGATATGAAAATTTTGACTTATGACAAATATTTGCCCGCAGGTTACACGCAACCGTATGATTTGAAAAATAGTATTGAAACCGATATACAAACCATTCAAAATCAAGCCGATATTATCTCCTTTCACTTGCCCTTGACGCAAGAAACGCATCATTTTTTCAATGAATCGTTTTTAAATCATTGCATTAAAAATATTATTTTAATCAATACATCACGCGGCAAAGTGGTAGATTTGAAAGCCGTGATTGCAGGCTGTACGACTGGGAAATTGCGCGGCGTGTGTCTGGATGTTTTTGAAAATGAAAAAGTGGAAACGTTTTCGGCAGCAGAACATCGTCTATACGATACTTTGTATGGTTTTAAAAATACGGTTTTAAGTCCGCATATCGCAGGTTGGACTCATGAAAGCAAATATAATTTGGCAAAAATATTATTAGATAAAATATTTAAGTCATAAAATACGTATCCTTTTGGTTTTCGCTGAAATTTTTATAATTAACCCAAGTTGCGCGGTAATGCCGCCTACGGTGGCAAAACGTTTTTTCAAGGGCGTGTGTGTTTTGTTTTTAAAATTTTGCGAAGCAAAATTTTAAAAACAAAACACACACGCCCTTATCTCCCTTTTTTTTGGCGGCAAGCCGCCTACCGCGCAACTTGGGTTAATGAGCCTAAGTTGCGCGGTAATACTCATGTTACGCAGTTGTATTTCGGTCGGCAACTCTAATTTTGTTTTTCGGGAGAATCGGTTTCCGAAACCGACCCCTTCTTACCGAACAATGATGTGGTGAAATCCGTACATCCATCCTTATTGTCATGTACAGAAGATTTTTTTTAAAATCGTTTATTGGCGTGAATCTTTTGCCGTTTACACGGCTCGTTTTTTTACACGCGGTCGAATAATCAGCCGCAAGGCTTGGTCATAGGTCATGTAACTCCACAACCAATTGATAAAAACAAATACTTTATTTTTCAATCCAATCAGTGCAAACAAATGCACAAATAACCACACAAACCAAGCAAAAACACCTTGAAATTTCCAAAAAGACAAATCAACTACGGCTTTATGTCTTCCCACCGTTGCCATAGAACCTAAATCTCGATAAGCAAAAGCCGTTTCGGGTTTGTTTTTCAATCGATTTTTGAAATTTTTAGCTAAATTAGCTGCCATTTGAATCGCCACTTGCGCCACTTGTGGATGTCCTTTGTCAAATTTGCCTTCGTTCAAAAGGGCAATATCGCCCAACGCATAGATATTATTAAAACCTTCAACTTGATGTAATTCATTGGTTTTTAATCTTCTACCAGCACCATAGGCTGTTTTCGGCATTCCATTCAACGCATTGCCAATAATGCCCGCCGCCCAAATCACTTTTTTACTCCGAATCGTCGAAACCGTTTGATTCGTATTATCTTTGAGCGTCACTGTTTCGCCATCATAATCGGTCACAAGACTATTTTTTTGGATGATAACGCCCATTTTTTTCAAAAATTTCTCGGATTGAATGCCCGCATTATCGGACATACCTTTTAATAACATATCACCACTTTGAATTAAATAAATATCAATTCCCTTGTAATTCAATTCTTTATATTCTTTTGGCATGACATTTTCACGCATTTCAGCGAGTGCGCCCGCCACTTCAACGCCCGTCGGACCGCCGCCAACAATGACAATATCCATCAAACTTTCGCGTTCACTTTCATCTGAACATAACAAAGCCTTTTCGTAATCGTCCAAAATCGCATTGCGCAAAAACAAGGCTTCTGCAACGGATTTCATCGGTATCGCAAATTCAGCAACCTTTTGATTGCCGTAATAATTCGTGTCCGCGCCCACACAGATGACTAAATGATTGTATTTCATCCTACCTTTGTCGGTGATAAGTGCATTTTCATCGGTTAGGATTTCGGTCACTTCCGCGACCCGAAATAAGACGTTCTCACTTTTCTGAAACACTTTGCGAAAGGGAAAAACGATGCTACTCGGCTCCAAACCTGCCATCGCCACTTGGTAAAACAAGGGTTGGAACTGATGATAATTGTTTTTGTCTAACAAAACGACTTGATATTGCGTATCGACGAGTTGTCGCGCCAATGTCAAGCCTGCAAAACCGCCGCCGACAATGACGACTCGCTCAAAAGTAGGGTCTGGAATATTGAGTGGCATAACTTTGATTTTTAATTTTTAATTAGATAGTTTTATATTTAAACTAACAAATATTTTCCAAAAATAGTTTCAAAAATGGGAAAACTTTTAGCAAAGATACTCCGATTTCTATATCGTTTGGTAGTTAAAAATCGACCTTTTCGGATTTTATGGAGCGTGTGCTTTTTGTTATATATGACAGTGAAGGTAAGTGAAGGTTGTTTGAAGCGGCGCGATACGGTTTTGACCGCCCTTTTGGTGGCAGTGCCGCCAGCCCAAGTCAAAACATTTTCGATTCGACAGAGTACAGGCGATGAATTAATCTTTGTGCGCCAAAATCAAGATTGGATTGCCGTGAAAAACAGCGTTTCTGCCAAAATATCGGCGCAATCCATCCAAGCCTATTTACACATTTTTGCAGGTTTGGAATCCTTGCGGAGTGTGGGCGCGGATTGGGTGCAAAATACAGCAGAAACAGCACCGATTATGGTTCAAATTACACCCGATTCGGGTGCGGTTCAGACTTTTTATGTCCAAAAATTGGAAAAAGAAGCAACTACGGGACATTTATTCACCATCGTTTCCCTTCCGGGCGAGCGCGTTGCGCATTATGTGAAAGGTGATTTGGTGGGTTTATTGGATAAAAATTTCAATGAATTGCGGAATACAACCATTTTTAATTGGGAAGCGGCGGATATACAACGGGTTGAATGTTGGTTGGATAAAAAAATCGTTTATAAATTTTTTAAAAATAAAAATCAAATTTGGGAATCGGTCAATGAAGATTATGAAGTTTTACAACCTACTTTCAATCAATATTTGACCGAAATTGGGCATACCTCTGGAACGCATTTTCAAGAAAATATTACCTTTGATGTGAGCAATTATATTGATAATCAATTGATTGTGTATGTGAAAGATAGCTTGAAATTGACTTTGACGACGTATAAATATGCAGACCAATATTTATTGCAATCAACTCAAAATCAACATGCCTTTTTCAAAATGGATTCAGCAAATGTCTTTTTTCCAGACCATAAGACCTTTTTGCGTAAAAAAGGGGGCGAAATCAGCGCACCACCTATTGCACCTGTGACGGAGGGGCAAAGTGCTAATAATTAGCCCGACTTGTTGTCAGATTTGGGATACAGCAGGAATACACTTTTTTTATTGATTTAGGAATCAAAATAGTTTTTTTAAATTATTTTTGAATTTTTGTAATTTAAATTTTGAATACCATCATATGCTAATTTTCTAAAATATATCGAAAACCATATTTTAACGCCGAAAAATCGGCTGAAACGCTTAAAAGAAGCAAAAATGCTAAAAGTTGTTTTGTCATATTGATTTTATTTTAATTTAAACAATGATTTTAGAGGTGGATTGGTCGGATTTATTGGATGCTGTGGATGACCTATCCACAGCATCCAATAAATCCAGTCAATCCACATCTAAAAATTGCTTACATTTGTGTCAAAATATAACTCATCATGTATAGAATCTATTGCCTATTAGTTAGTTTTTGCATTCATTTAACGTTTAGCCATGCGCAAACGTTGACAACTTCCAATTTGCCTATCGTTTTAATCAATACGAATGGGCTAACGATTCTGGACGAACCGAAAATTACGGCTCGTATGAGCATTATTTATAATGGAGTCGGGCTCACCAATGCCGTAACCGATGCTGTGCATTTCAAAAGTACGATTGGGATTGAAATGCGCGGCAGTACTTCGCAATCCATTTCTGCTAAAAAACCATATAGTATCGAACTCCGCGATTCGGCAACCAATCTGGAACGCCAAGACCGTATTTTAGGCATGTCGAAAGAAAGTGATTGGTCGTTAATCGCCCCGTATTCGGATAAATCGTTGATTCGGGACGCGCTTATGTACCGATTGGCGGAAGATGTGCTGAATTGGGCTCCGCGTACGCGCTTTTGTGAATTGGTTTTAAATGGTTCATATCAAGGCGTTTACGTATTAACTGAAAAAATAAAGCGAGATGGTGGGCGGGTTGATATTGCCAAATCCAATCCGACGAATCCTGCGGAAAGTGGTTTTATTATCAAAATTGATAAAAGTACGGGCATTTCGGGTGGTTGGGTTTCTGCCAGACAAACCAATTATTTATATCATTATCCCAATCTAACTGATATTTCGGCAGCGCAAAAAACGTATATTCAAAATTATTTTGCCAATTTTGAACGCGTCATGCAATCGACTCAATACGCTGATTCCTTGACAGGTTATCCTAAGTATTTGGGTATCAATACCTTTATAAATTTTATTTTATTGAATGAGCTGGCTCGGAATGTGGATGGTTATCGAATCAGTACCTACTTGCACAAAGACCGTGATAGCATTAATGGGCATTTAAAAGCGGGACCTGTTTGGGATTTTAACATTGCATTGGGCAATGCCAACTATTGTGAAGGGCAGAGTACAAGTGGCTGGGCATGGGATTTTAATGTAGTTTGTCCCGCAGATGGTTTAAAAGTGCCTTTTTGGTGGACTAAATTGGCGGAAGAGCCCGCTTTTCGCAAAAAAATGAAAGCGCGTTGGACGGAATTGCGCCAAACAAAGTGGACAAATGCCTATATTATGGGTTTAGCGGATTCGTTGTCAGGAGTTGTAAATGCTTCACAAGGACGTAATTTTCAACGATGGAATATTTTAACGCAATGGGTTTGGCCCAATGCGACCGTTCCGGGTACGTATAATGGTGAAATTAATTATTTGAAAAAATGGATGGAAAATCGCTTGATTTGGCTGGATGGGAGTTTGAACACTGGCATTGTAACACCTCATCCAAGAGAGTGGAGTACACTCGAAGTTTTCCCTAATCCAGCTTTTGGAGACGTGCATTTTTATTACTATTTATTCAATGCAGCGACCGTTAAAATATTGATTTACAATGCTTTGGGTCAAGTGGTGGAAACGATGGAAGCGCAACAAACCAATGGCAGACAGGAATGGATTTGGAATAAACCAAAGGTAAGTGGTGCGTATTTTTATCAGATATGGCAAAATGATTTCATGTGGCAATCAGGAAAATTGCTTGTGCATTAAGGGCTTGAAATGAAAAAATAGACCCTAAGAGATACCTACTAAAAGGTTGATTTTCAAGGTTTCGACAACAACGGTTGGTTTCAAACCCCTTAAACCGTTGTTATCGAAACCTTACTTTCAGCTCCTTAAATTTTTTTTCTAATTGAACATTACACAATTTTCATATCATTCATCGCGCCCATACTTGCCAATTCGGATTCGATGGATTTGCGCCAATTCTCCGCCTCAATCACGGACGGCGCGATGGCACGACTTCCACAATCAGGGATAGAACAACGTTCACACGTCGTATGTACAATTTTTCGCTTCACTTTTGGGTCGGTCAAAAATTTAAAATGCGCTTTCACTGCGTCATCTATGAGCAAACCCACTGTGACGCTCACGCTCTCTCTCGGATTCGGATTCGCAGGTTTTGCCACCGAAATACATAAATATTCTTTATCCGTTTCCCAATATTTGGAAATTTGCACATCTGCCAACACATGTTTGGATTGGTCAATCTGTCGCAACGTCTGAAATTGCTGAATCACGCCGACCGAAACCCACCGCCGACAATAATGTTCCTCTCGCGCCTCTGTTGCATACGGTTGATGCGATTTCGATAAATGCAATTCTTTCGTCATGCGATAGCCAGCCAAACGGTCATCACTTTTAATCCGCAAAAAGAAAATATTATTGATATTAAAATGCTTCGGCAAGAGATTGGTCAAGCGTTGTAAAAACATTTCAGCTGTCACATTATATTTTTCAAACATTTGTAATAAGCTGTAACCGTCCCAATTAGCTTGTTCTGCCCAATTTTTAAAATCCAGACACCACTCCGTTTCATCCATCAACAACGCAGAAGCAAAATAAGAGGCTTGAAAATTATTAAACAATTTTTCAAAACTTTCTGCCTTTTGAATGATGGTTTCCGCAGGGCGCGGGTTCAATTGCAAGTATTGAAAACCAATTTCGCGGGCAATCAAGAAATTTTCTTGGGCTTCACTCATGCCTTTATTGATAAACAAGGTTTTCCAATGCGTTGCATAAAAAGAGCGAATGTTACTTAATTGCGCCCGTTTGGGCAATTCCGTGCGATTGACTTCGACATGATACCTTTGTTTTAAAATATCTTCCAAATAATCGGGTTTGAAACCGATTTTTATCAAAATATTATTTTCTAACCGAAATTGGGCAACCGCTTTTTCCAAATGTTCAAAATAATTATCATGCATATCTTGGTAACTGCGCAAGGCTGCTGTATAAATATTATCACTTTGCATCTGATAATTGCGGGCAATTTTGAGCATCGTACCGATAAACGCATTCAATTTTTCGGGCGATTCTGAAAAAAGTTCTAATAATTTCTCCCGATTAATGCCAAATTTATCCAATGGAAACATTTGAAAAACCTCTGAATCCAATAAATCAATCACGGGTTGCAACTTTTTACCCGCATGCAGCGAGACCAATTCATCGTATTCAACGCCCAAACTTTTTGCCAACGCATATATTTTCTCAGCTCGCGGATATTTTTTGCCTTTTTCGATGTCGTGTAAATACGCCACCGATAACCCTGTGGCATCTGCCAATTGTTGAAACGTCAATTTTTGTTGGCGGCGCAGGTACGACACTTTTAAGCCAACGATTAACCTCAATTTTTCATTCACCATATTTTACGGTATTTTAGGGCAAAGTTACGCAAAAAAAGAAACTCTTGCTTACTAATTCGGGAAAAGTTACGCCGTCAGAGTTGCCGCATAGGTTTCGGAAACCTAATAGGGACAAAAAAAAACCGTAACTAATTCCAAAGAATCAGGCACGGTCTGAACAAATAAACACTTTAATTTTTATTAAAAACTACATTTGTAGTCAACATTTCATCTTATGAACCTTTTTCAGGTTTCATCTGCGGGAAAAAAAGCACTTCTTGAATCGACACATTATTGGTTAAAAACATCGTCAAGCGGTCAATTCCAATCCCCAAACCCGAAGTTGGAGGCATACCATATTCCAAAGCCCGCAAAAAATCTTCATCCAAAGGCATCGCTTCATCATCGCCCCGCCCTGCCAAACGCATTTGTTCCTCGAAACGCTCGCGTTGGTCAATCGGGTCATTCAACTCCGAATAGGCATTGGCAATCTCTTTTCCATTCACAAATAACTCAAATCGCTCTACAAAACCAGCTTTTGTCCGATGTTTTTTCGCCAAAGGACTCATTTCCACAGGATAATCCGTGATATAAGTCGGTTGAATCAAATGAGATTCGACTTTTTCGCCGAAAATTGCATCAATCAACTTGCCTTTGCCCATCGAAGCATCTGTTTCAATATGCAGTTGTTTGCAAACGGCTCGCAAACCAGCTTCATCCAATGCATCAATGTTAATACCTGTATATTTTAAAATCGCATCAGTCATGCTCAATCGAATATACGGTGCTTTAAAACTGATTTTTCGGTCTCCAACCATCGCATCCGAAGTGCCATTGACCGCAATCGCCACTCGTTCTAAACAAGTTTCGACCATTTCCATCATCCAAATATAATCTTTATACGCCACATAAATCTCCATTGCGGTAAATTCGGGATTGTGCGTCCTATCCATGCCCTCATTTCTAAACATTTTTCCGAACTCAAAAACCCCATCAAAACCACCTACTATCAACCTTTTCAAGTACAATTCATTGGCAATTCGCATGTATAAAGCCGTATCCAACGAATTATGATGCGTTTTAAACGGTCGAGCCGCCGCACCGCCATGAATCGGTTGCAAAATCGGTGTTTCCACTTCCAACCAACCTTTTTCGACAAAAAATTGTCGCATCGCTTGCACCAATTTGGTTCGTTTTACAAACACTTCGCGTACCGCAGGATTCACCGTCAAATCCACATATCGCTGCCGATACCGCAACTCAGGGTCTGTAAACGCATCAAAAACATTGCCTTGTGCATCTTTTTTCACAATCGGCAAAGGACGCAACGATTTACTCAATAATTTAAATTCCGTCACATGCACTGTAATCTCACCCATCTTCGTGCGAAACGCATAACCTTTCACACCAATGAAATCACCTATATCTAATAACTTCAAAAACAATTCTTTATACAAAGATTTATCCGCATCAGGACAAATTTCATCGCGCCGAATATAGATTTGAATCCGACCTGTTGAATCTTGAATTTCTCCGAAAGCAGCCTTTCCCGCTTCCCGACTCGCCATCAAACGCCCTGCAATCGCAATATCTTGATAATTCAAACGCTGTTTCGTACCATCCGCCGCAACGGTTTCACTATAATGCTGCTTTATATCAGCGGCATAAGCCGTTACTTCAAATTTTGCTGCGGGATACGGGTCAATGCCCAATGCCCGAATTTTTTGCAGAGCCTCTCGGCGCACGATTTCTTGTTCGCTCAACATAATTTATGAATTTTGAATATTTAATAATTACGTTGTTTCGTACCACAAAGGTAATCACATTTTTTTAATATATTAGATAGCCTTTATAGTTGAAACTATTTTTATACCTTTTTTAGGGTAAAAATTTTGATTTTTTTTATATGAATAAAAAAAATATTTAAAAAAAAATATTTTTTTATTTTTAGAAAAAGCATTTTTTTGAATTAAAATTTTTATTTTTAAATAAAAACAAAATTAAAATTTTATATTTAATATATTTTTTTGCAATTTGATAGCATGTTAAAGATATGTTAATAATTGTTAACGATTCAAAAAGTCCGTTCACCCTTATAAAAGGCACTATTTTTGCTTTTTTGTCTGTCACAAAAAGCGTAAATAGGAAAAATTGGGCAAAACTAACTTTTTTTTTCTTGTTCGCCTTATGAAACGAATTTTTTCTGAAAAAAAAGCCACTCAAAAAAGGTATTTTTTTTTCTGAAAAAAAAAGTATAAATTTGCACCGCGTTTGTTATCTAACAGCATTCCAGAATTTACAATGCTTATCATATACTAAAACCTTTCTCAATGAAAAATGAGTTATCAAGCATTCGTGAGAGCGATAGTTTTTTTTCGACCGATACGCTGCTTCAACAATTGGAGCAATACCAAGTACAAGCCGAAGAACTGCGGAAACAGCTTACTAATGCTTACACGCATCAAGCCAGTTTGACGAAAAATGTAGAGTTTTTACAAACAACCAATGAAAAATTAAGGCAGGAATCCACTTCTCTCCAACAAAAAGTAAGAGAATTACAGATTTTAATTGCAATGCCTTCTTCTGAGATTGACAGCACCGCCGTTAGAGCGGATATTTTTCACAAAACATTGTCTTCTAAACCTGCTTCGGAGCCAAGTTATCGTTGGTTATTGCTTTTGTTGCCGATTATTGCGTTGACCGTCATCTTGGGGGTGAAGTGGTTAACGCCCGTTTCCGTCCAAAAAGCCTTACCTGAAGTGGGTAAAACGATTCAAGCCCGCGCTTTGAGCATCACCGATGCGGTGGAAAAGCAGGTGACTGAAATGCCCAAAGTCTTTGAAAATCAACCTGTTGTAGAGCCTGACCCATTAGCAAAACCAGTGTCTTTGGTAGATACGATGAGTACCCAAAAAACACATTCGCGCACGATGATAGAGCCGGGTTATTTAGTGATTGACATTCCGGGCGATTCGCTTGGTGTGACTCGGGTGCGCAATGGTTTTCATACGAAAGCGAAGGAGGTTGCACGCGTTGAAGCGGGCATGCGTTTCCGTATTCGCACGCAGTCGCCAATGCCTGTGCGCCGTAAAGTGCCGATTAATGGCGTTTCAATGGAATTAGAAGATTATTGTTATAAGATTTCCGACAAAGAACAATGGGTTTTTGGGTATTTTACCAATCGCCGTATGTACGGAAAGACGCAACAGTAAGATAATATTTTTGTCCAAAAAAAGCGGGAGATTAGGTTTCGGAAACCTTAAAGGTTTCCGAAACCTAAAACTTTAATACGACCATAAATCATGTTCGTAATTAAAAATATCTTGTTTGATTTTCTCGCCTTCCAATAAAATATCAATTCCACTCAAATATTGTTGTAAACGACGGTCATATACATTTGATTCTTTGAAGATATAACTTGAAAAATGGCGTTGTTCAAACAAATCCTCCCACGAAGTCGGGTTTGCGTCATTGCCTTCTGTGAAAACGCGGTGTCTCGCCAAATATTCGCGGCAATCGGGGTAATAGACCCAAAACAAAGGTTGTTCATATAAAAAATTGCCCGCTTCATCCGTTTGGTCTTTCAAAGGGGCGATACCCAAAATCCGAACTTTCAACACCGAAGATTCTTTATCAAAAAACCAAATTTCTTTCATCCGAAACCGTTTAACCGATTCTGGGTCCATTTGATTTTTCACGACGCGGAATTTTTGTTCATACGTCACAGGGTCGAAATACGGAATCGTGTCAATGCTGCTGCCCAAAGCCATCACCTCTCTCGGTGACAATTTATGGTGAAATTTATCGTCTTCAATACTATACGCTTTCAAAACCGTGTCTTGCACGCCCTTCATCAGGATACCAATAAACGGTTCTTCAGGATAGCTGAATGGCAAATTCATTTTTTCGCGCACATCTAACACGCGCCAAATGCGTTTTTCCCACATGATATCGGCTTCCCGAATGCCTTCATAGGGCAAAATTTGCTTTTCAATAATCGTACTTTTCTGCACAATCCCGTCCAAAGGCGCGTCAGGGTCTGCTTTAGACATTTTATTTTCTCGCAACTCCTCTACTTTAATGCCAGCAGGTGCTTTGCTGCCACCACCGCCAGCTGGTTTGGGAGTGGAAGGCGTAGTAGTGGTCGAAGGTCTTGTGCCGCCCGATGCGGGCGTACTCGTGCCGGGTGTAGGCATCGTCGAATAATCGGGAAACGCATCATCGGGAGACTCAGGCGTTTGCGCCGCAATTGTCGCTGACCAAGTGACCAAAGCCGTAAAACCAACTAATTTAAGAGCAAACTTCATAACGCTCGTTATTTTTTAAGATAGGTGATGACAAAGATGGTTGTAATTATGATTTCAAAACGTTTACACTTGGCTTTTAGTATTTCAAGCAAAAATTTTGGGTTTTAACGACTCTAAAACCAATCCATCATAGCCTAAAAAGACTTTTTTCGGCAATTTGCGCTGCATCACCCGATGTTTTCCAAAACGGTGGCTCATATGAATCAAATAACTGCGTTCAGGTTGCACCTGTTCGATGAAGGCTAAGGCTTGCGCCAAATTTTGATGTGAATGATGTTCTTCATGGTGCAACGCGCTGATAATCAAGGTTTTAATACCGATTAATTTTTGAAATTCATCGTTTTCAATGGTTTTGAAATCGGTCAAATACGCCAAATCACCAAATCGGAATCCCAAAATGGGCAATTTCCCATGATGAATTTCAATGGGAATCACGTTTAAATCGGGTAAAGTCGGGATGCAAAACGGTGTATTTTTATCAATAGAATGAAGGTCAAAACGCGGCGCACCCGGATACGGATTTGCTTCAAATGCATACGCAAATCGCCGCTTCAAATCGCCTTGTACGGATGTAGTGGCGTACAGAGCAATATTTTTTTCATATTTGAAATTAAACGGGCGTACATCATCCAATCCAATCGTATGATCATTATGTTCATGTGTAAACAGGATGGCTTCAATATCTTGTACCTTTTCGCGCAACATCTGTTGTCGAAAATCGGGACCCGAATCAATGATGATATTTTTGCCGTTTAGGGTCAACATGGCGGCACTGCGCAGGCGTTTGTCCGCCCGTTCCCGAGAGGTACAGACAGCACAGGCGCAACCTATCACCGGAATCCCCTGAGAAGTGCCTGTACCCAATAAAGTAAATTGAAACATATGGTATCTATTAAATCAAATTAGTCCACTTTTTGAATTAGGAAGGAAGGAAGGATTCCTTCCTTCCTAATTCAAAAAAGCTCATGCTTTCGTTTCCAATCGCTCCAAAAGCCGCACCGACAAACGCAAAACCGTCATTTCAGTAATCAAACCCACCAATTCTTTGCCTTTCACCACTGGCAAACAACCAATATTTTCGTGGCGCAACATCCGCATCGCATCCAATAAAAGCATATCTTGCGTAATCGAAAGCGGATTTTGAATCATAATTTCCTTGACGGTTTGCACTTTTTTGGCATCATGATGATTCGCATAATGCCGCAACAACAGCCGCGAAGTCACCAAACCGACCAACGCGCCTTCCGAATCCTCCACAGGCAGGTAACGCACCTTGCGCCAATCCATCAAATGCGCCACTAAATCCACAATATCATCTTTTTGAACCGTAAAAAGGTCGGTTTCCATACATTCTTCTACCGTCAATTTGCCGGGGTCATAATTTTTCAAATCCGATAATTTCGGCATTTCCCATAAATGCACAGGGATTTCCGCTTGTTGATTTTTAAACATCGCTGCCGACATCACTGCAACCGCTTCATCCACACTGACCTGTTTTTTCAAATCTGTAAAAGCGCGCAATTGCCACCTTGCGCCGTTTGTATGCCGTTTGGCGCGTTCCTCAATCGGACTCAAATAACGGTCAATATCCGCTTGTGGAATCTTCCGACTTTTCAAACCTTCTTGCGCCAAAGGCAATAATTCTTTCAAAACCAAGTCTGTAACATTCGTTTTACGGTCTTTCATCCACGTATATTGCGTATCAATGCCAAATTTTGCGGCTTTATCGAAATTATCGCGCACATCTTCAAACGAAATGTGTTTCGTAATATCGCCATAATGGTTGGAAACGCCTTCCATCATTCCTATCCAAAACGCTGCATTTGCCGTTTCATCTAAGATAGTGGGACCCGCAGGTAAGACGCGATTTTCAATCCGCAAATGGGGTTTCCCATTCGGACTGATGCCATAACAAGGTCTATTCCAACGATATATCGTAGAATTATGTATTTGCAAAGCGCGTAATTTGGGTACAATGCCTTGCGCAATGGATTCTAAAGAATTTTCCGTTACATGGTCTCCTAACAACACGCGAAACCGCGCAATATCCTCTTTATGAATCTCCACCACCGATTGCCGCAACCAACCATTCCCAAAACTCACTCGCGGACTGCGTTCCCGCATATGGTCATACGTTTTGCGCGTATCTAAGGATTGTTGGAAAAGGGCAATCCGCGTTTCATGCCAAAGGCGTTTGCCAAAAACCATTGGCGAATTGGCAGCAATCGAAATCACAGGCGCAGCCAACATCTGCGCAATATTGTACATTTGAACAAAATTCTGAGGCGACACTTGTAAATGAACCTGAAAACTGGTGTTACAAGCCTCCAAAAGAGCCGTTTGATGTTGAATATTCATTTCATCAATCCCCGAAATCCGCAATTCGTACGAACCCATCCGTTGCTCCTTGATGGAAGCCATCAACGCGGCATAACGCACATTGGGCGTAAGGTTATGTTCTTCCAAATCAAACTTTCGGAGGGTGGGCAAGATGCCTGTCAATAAAATATCGGCATCAAAAGGCTTCAATTTTTCCTTGATTTTGCTTAAAAACGCATGGTTTTCTGCTTCCATCTGTCGGAGACAATCGCCTGTAAACTCCAAAGGACTCATATTAGTCTCCAAATTGAAACGCGCCAACTCGGTGCCGACCCAAGGATACTCCTTCATTTGCTCCAAAACCTCTACATTACAAGGTTTGGGTTTGAACGAATGGGCATCAATGATGCACATTTCTTGTTCCGCGCCGATGCGCACAATATCGCTTTCGAACCAATCATGTTCGAGCATGTATTCCAATGCTTGCACATCTCGCAGGAGTTGTCCCACAAAATGTTGCATTTGTTTTTTGTCTTTGACGTGTTTAACCTTCGATTCGCCCATGACAGAGGAGGTTGGATAGATAGTGAGGTGTACAAAGATTGTTTGAATCCGCTTTCTAAAAAGGCACATCAAACAATATTGGCTTTAATTGGTTAATAGTTGAAAGCAAAAGTTTTGCAAAAATGCTTGTTTTGAGCGAAAAATGCAAACTTTTTATGATTTAAACTTATTTTAATTGCAAAATGATGAAAATTGCTGTTTTCCGAAAAGCCCATTTCAATGCGGCGCATCGCCTGCACAATCCCAAGTTATCCGATGCCGAAAATCGCCATTATTTTGGTTTGTGCAATAATCCCAATTATCACGGGCATAATTACGAATTGGAAGTCAAAGTGGTAGGCAAGATTGACCCGATAACGGGGTACGTCATCGACCTCAAAATTTTAAATGATTTGATTGAAAAAGAGATTGTTAAGCGTTTTGACCATCAAAATTTAAACTTGGATTGTCCCGAATTTAAAGATTTAAATCCAACTGCAGAACATATTTGTTATGTGATTTGGACGATTTTGCGTTCCAAATTGCCTCAAAAGTTTGATTTACAAGTGCGTTTGTACGAAACGCCCCGCAATTATGTCGAATTTCCCGCGTATTCTTAAACATAAACAAGTTTCGGAAAATTGGAAATTTTCCGAAACTTAGGGCGTGACTGTTTTTAAAGAACTCATGTTACGCAGAAAAGGGTATGTTTCGGAAACCTTCAAGGTTTCCGAAACCTATGCTTTTTACCCTTCAACGAACTGCTAAAATGACGATTGCCAGTGAAAAAAGCCGTTCTGAATGGATTGCCGCGCCTATTTTAATGGAAGTGAAATATCTAAATACCGATAAAATGAACATTCTATCAGGTGAAAATTTGCGTTTTAAAGGATTTAAGCCAATTTTTTGGTTTTAAAGAAGGAAAATACTATCTTTACATCTTGTAAAAACAAGGTAAAAAATATGAATTTTTCATCCAAATTGATTGAACAAGCCGTTAATGCGTTTGCAATGTTGCCCGGGATTGGGCGCAAAACGGCTTTGCGATTGGTGTTACACCTCATCAAACAAGACAAAAATACAACAGAAAGTTTTGCAGATGCCATTGTCAAAATGCGCCAACAAATCAAACATTGTAAAGATTGTCATCATTTGTCGGATGCGGAAATTTGCAGCATTTGCGCCGATACGCGCCGCGATAAAACCCTGATTATGGTGGTCGAAACCATTCGCGACGTGATGGCGATTGAGGAAACCAACCAATATCGCGGTTTGTACCATGTTTTGGGCGGCGTGATTTCGCCGATTGAAGGCGTGAGTCCCTATGATTTGAATCTCACCACCTTGTTGAAACGCGTTTCGCCGACCGTCAAAGCCGATGGTTCCGAAGCTCCAAGTGCGGTGAAAGAATTGATTATGGCTATCTCGCCCACGATTGAAGGCGATACGACGATTTATTATATTTCAAAACAATTAATGAATAAAAAGATTAAAGTCAGCACTTTATCACGCGGTATTTCGTTTGGTGGGGAGTTGGAATATGCCGATGAAATGACTTTGGGTCGGAGTATCGTAGGGCGCGTTCCGTATAAAAATAATCCTTAAAAAAAGTTCGTTATATAGCAAAATAACTCATCATGTTAAATTTAAGTGTTTTATTAGAATCGGGTGCGCGGAAGTATCCGAATAAAGCCGCCTTCATTTTCGGCGCAAACCGATATAGTTTTGCCCAAATCAATGGTGCAGCCAATCAAATTGCGCAAGGACTCCAAAAATTAGGCGTTCAAAAAGGCGATAAAGTAGCCCTTTCTTGCCCCAATTTGCCCTATTTTCCGATGGCTTATTATGGGATTTTGAAAGCGGGTGCGGCAGTAGTGCCGTTGAGCGTTTTATTGAAATCCGATGAAGTGACCTATCATTTGCAAAACTCGGATGCCAAAGTCTATCTCTGTTTTGAAGGCACTGCCGATTTGCCGATGTCGAAAACGGGTTATGCAGGGTTCCAAAAAGTGGATGAATGCGAACATTTTATCGTTATGACGGCAAACCCGGCTGCGCCAAGTCCGATTGAAGGCACGAAAACCTTGGGTCAAATCATGGTGGGGCAATCGCCTGTGTTTGAAACGGTGCGCACGAAGGAAACCGATACGGCGGTCATCGTTTATACGTCTGGCACGACAGGCAAACCGAAAGGCGCGGAACTTTCCCATGCCAACCTCATCCTCAATACCGATATTTCAGTGGGTTTGGCGGATATGACGCATCAGGATACTTTGTTATTGGTGCTGCCTTTATTCCACATTTTTGGGATGACGGTTTTGATGAATGCAGGGTTGAAATCAGGTGCGACTTCCGTTTTAATCCCGCGTTTTGAGGGCGAAACGGTTGCAAATGCCATGATTCAGGAAAAAGTAACCATTTTTGCAGGCGTTCCAACTATGTTTTGGGGACTTTTGAATTATAATAAAGCAAGTTTTGACCCTGCTCAAATTAAAGAAAATTTGCGAATTTGCCTTTCTGGAGGCGCGTCTTTACCTTTGGAAGTCTTGCGCGGGTTTGAGGCAAAATACGAAGTGCCGATTTTGGAAGGTTATGGCATGTCGGAAGGTTCGCCTGTGGTCACTTTCAATCAAAAAGAAGTGGGTTGCAAAGCGGGCAGTATTGGGACACCTGTTTGGGGCGTAGAAGTCATGTTAGCAGATGATAAAGGGCAACCTGTCGCGGTGGGCGAGAAAGGCGAATTGCTTTATCGCGGTCATAATGTGATGAAAGGTTATTATAAGAACCCCAAAGCGACTGCCGAAACCATTCAAAATGGCTGGTTACACTCGGGCGATGTGGCGATTCAGGATGCTGACGGGTTTTATTACATCGTTGACCGAACCAAAGATATGATTATTCGCGGCGGCTTCAACGTCTATCCGCGAGAATTGGAAGAATTGATGATTCAACATCCTGCGGTTTCGTTAGTTGCCGTGATTGGGGTGCCTGATGCGCAGTTTGGGGAAGAAATCAAGGCATGTGTCGTCTTGAAACAAGGTGCGCACGTTTCCGAAACCGAATTAATCGCTTGGACGAAAGAACGAATTGCCGCGTATAAATATCCGCGTTTCGTCCAATTGATGGATTCGTTGCCAATGACCGCGACAGGCAAGATTTTGAAAAAAGAATTGCGCTTGATAAAATAATGAAAACTTTGCGAAAGTTGGGCATCAGAAACAATCTATTGAAGAAACCCAAGATATGATTGATTTAACGACTGAAAATGATAGAAAAACAGGTCATTATTCCTCCAAGCGATGACCTGCTGTTGTTTCAGAAAGCCGCGTAGAGGTAGGTAACGACCTGCTCATTTTGAATAATTTAAATAAAATATTCATAATCACTTGATTATCATAAAATTATGAATAATTTTAAATGCGCAGGTCACGACCTGCCCCTACGATATTTTCGTGAAATCTGTCTAAGATAGAAACATCATCTTAATTAAAATAATGACATGTACCATAGTATTTTGTCTTTCAATTAAAAAACAAACATAAAGTTTATCAAAAAATATATTAATGTACAAAAAATAGCTTACTTTTGTTACACGAATATTAACGATTATAATTACTCACATAAGATGATTGAACAAAAAATAATTGATGAAGCGAAAAAGTTAACAACAAAGCGGCATTTGAAGTCTGCTTTAGACTATATAAGAGGGCATTTACCTAACAATGAAGCCAATAGTTTAGAATTAGATGGACTTATAAGTAGCTATAATCGTTTACAAAAAGCGGATAACAAAGGTATTTTATCTTCCAAAAATTATGTGCGTGAAACCAATAAAATTACAACTTCATTTCTTTCATTTTTAAGTTCAATAAATGAACTTGAATCAAGGTCGGCGAGGTTGCAACCCTATCCACTACCCACAGAATAAAAAAAGGTGCATCGCACCGCAATATTGGTAGCAAATCGGAATTAAAAACCGCGTTTGAGGTGCGTCGCACCGTAACATCCAAACCGTTTCTACCAATGTTACGGTGCGTCGCACCTTCCAATCGGATTGTCCATCGTTTTTCTACAAATGTTGTGGTGCTACGCACCTTTTTTATTTTGCAAAACCCTTTGAATGCCAATAATCATTCTGTGGGTACTGGATAGGGTTGCAACCTCGCCGACCTTTTGGACCAGAATTTAACCTCCTTTTTACCCAATGAAGACATCATTCGACAACATATAGAAGCCTTTTTAAATACTCAAAAGCGAAAAGGAAAATCTTAA
>JAAFJT010000001.1 GCA_013298955.1 Chitinophagales bacterium | reverse complement strand
TTGTTCAACAGGGGATGCCAGTACCGAAACCATCAAAAAGTATATTGCAGAACAAGGATAACCAAAACAACTTCGCTTACATCCCCGAGCCTGAAGGCATCGGGGTTTTACGCTCAATTAGATAAAAAACGGCGTAGATTTGGAAAAATCTACGCCGTTTTTTTTGAATCGTATTTAAAAAAATCTTACGAAACTATTTTTTTCTGTTTTTTCTCGTCCACGTAACGGTGATGAATCTCACCTCGGATGTATTCATCAGTTGCAATGACGACAGGATTGGGCAATTTTTCATAAAATTTGGAGATTTCAATCTGCTCTTTATTTTCGTGAACCTCCTCAATCGTTTCGGCATTGACCGTAAACTCTTGCAATTTACCATTCAACTCCTGCTTGATGTCCATCGACAACTGTTTAGCGCGGCGCGTGATGATATTCAACGTTTCATAAATATTCCCCGTATGGCGTACCAAATCCTTGATATCGCGGGCAGTAACATTGGGGTCAAGATTTTGAACTCGGGTTTTGATGTCTGACATTGGACAATTCTTCGATTTTTTGATTGGATGCTTTCAAATACAAGTCAGCTTCTTTTTGAAACTTACTTCTTGGAAATTTATTTTTAAAATCTTCATATTTGGAAACGACATTCCTAAATCGTTCCAATTGTTTGTCATAAACACTATTTGAGGCTAATTCGTAGTTGCCGCGCAGGATTAAATACCGAATTTCTTCTGCATCGGCGGTTTCTGGGTAATCTTTGAGCAAATTTTCAAACGATTGTGTAGATGCTTGATATTGACGAATATCGTAATACAATTTGCCTTCTTCAAAGGCTTTTTGCTCTAATTTCTTCCGCAATTCGTTGATAAGCGTGTTGCACTGCTTCACGCGTTCACTGCGCGGGTAGGTATTGGCAAACGTTTGAAGCCCGTCAATCGCTTTTTGCGAATTATCTTGGTCAAGGCGGTGCGTCGGCGACAACTTGTAATGACAGTAGGCAGCCATAAAATCGACTTCCTCTCTAAACGTGGAAGTCGGAAACGTATTGCCATAATTTTTAAAGTAATACTCCGCAGAAGTATAACTTTTTTGATGATAATGTGTGTATGAATACCGATACGACATTTTTTCCAACTCAGGACGACCCCGATAACTGGGCATAACGAGTTCATAAAGGATTTGCGATTTGATAAAATCCTTTTTATCGTAATATTCATCGGCTTTTTTGAGCAAAAGCGCGGCATCGCCACTCGTGCGAATCTTTTCAAACTCGGATTTGCAACCTTGTGAAATCGGAGTGGTCAACATTAAAGTCGCTGCAAAAAACGCAGTCGAATAGCGGGAAAAAATATTTTTTTTCATTGCGGCGGCAAAAGTAAGTCAATTTTAACAATTTTTGGCAAATAAAACGTTTTTTTTACAAAAACCATTGCTTTCCAATAGGAAACGTTTTGAAAATTCATTTTGTCATAGGAATCGACTCTTTTTTCGAGGCATTAAAATATATTTTAAATAAAAATATAATGTTAAAAAGGAATAAAATAGGGTGCATCCCAAAATTGTTGCGACAGTTTGGGATGCACCCATAAAATAAGCGGTTTATATATTTTTATCCTTAAATAAAAGTGCTTATTTTAAAATCCTGTCGCGCCATTGTTTGGCATTAAAAAGTGTGTTTACTTATCCAGACTATTAGCCCTTACTCAATTTGAATCCAACAACGGCGACTTTAAATCAATTTATAATATGGGTACTTTTTGTTGTATCAGATTGATGTCGTAAAGGTAATACATATTTAAATATATAGTATATAGTAAATAAATATAATTGTAAGGTGAATTAAATGGCGGTTTAAATATGAATATATTTTAATATATTTATATTTATATTTTACAAATATTTGATTTTCAATTAATTATTGATAATTTTAATTTAAAAAAGAGCGAAAAAGGGTGTTTTTTTCAAAAAAAGAGCGAAAATAAACACCCAAAAAGGTGTTTATTTGAAAAATTTTTTTAAAAAAAAAATGCATTTTTTTTCAAAAAAATACACTTAAAACGAAACTTTTTTTAAAAAGCTATCATTTTAGCCTATTTTTATCACTACAATTGTATTACGGTAGATTGGAGAGGCGTGTTTTACAACTTGGATTTTGGGTAATTACAAAAACGAAATAAGAGTGATGGATATTCGGATGCAAGAATTTTAACAGAACTTTACCTTCCTTTACAAAGGACTCAGAAAAGTGAGATTCGCCTGTTCTTAGAGGCAGAGAGCCTAATATACTTTCTTCATTTGGAAGATGGGCAATGGATTTGCCGACATTGAGCAATAAAGTAATGCCTCGATTTCGTTTTTTGCTAGCTCAACAGCTCAAGAATCCGAAATAAGAATTATTTGCGGTCATTGGTGGAGCCTAATATTCCGAAACCGAGGCATTTTTCTACGACCTTGGTTTGGAACTTACACGTAAACTTCGTCTTCTACAATTCCAAATACAGCTAAAAATAGTTGCATTGTGTTTAAATTAATGGGTTAAATAATAGTTTTGTGCTAATTTTTTGTTAAAATTTTATTTAGTTTTGGACTGCTTTGCTCTTTTCGAGTGTTACAATCGCTGCGCTTATTTGTTGATACAAAGGTAGGTTGCTTTTCGAGATTTGTAAAGGCGTAAATACATTTTTTGTCAGTTGAATTAAAAAAATAAATTTTAGGCTTAAAAAGCGTAAAAATAGACTTTTTAAGCCATAAAAGGATATAAACTCTCAATATACTCAAAAATAAACTATTTTCAAGCACTTAAAAATGTTAAAAAACGAATAAAATAGGCGATTTTTATATTTTTACCTTTAAAAAAAAATAATTTTTTTAAAGATTTTAATTTTGCAAAATACTATCCTTTGTTTGATAGATGTACGGATTCAACGGATTTTCACGGATGGCTATCATAGAGCGTAATTCGTGAAAAATCCTGTGAAAATCCGTTAAATCCAATTTTAATTTATCCATAGATGTTGTCATCACATCGAAAGTACCTCTTTGGGGAATTAAGAACGTCCCTTAATTAATGGTACTTCATTCAAAAAATACAGGTGAACAAAAAATGTTTTTTTTTTATATAAAATGCAAAAAACATTTTTTTTTACCAAAAATGTTTATTTTTGCAACATCATTTTTATCAAAAAAACGCAACAAAATGCAAGTTTTAAAAGAATATATTAAGCTCATCGAAAGTTTTGAATTTAAGAGAGGCGAAAAAGAAGCGATTTTAGGCGCACCTGACACAAAATTATGGAATTTATATCATGGCATTCACGAAGGCTTATTTCTAACTGATTCAGCAGCAGCCAAGGCTTTGTATGAAAAAAGAAGCAATTTTGGTTCTTATAAGACCTTAAAATATGAATTAAAAAAGCGATTAGGACAATTAGTGTTGATAGTTGATTTTAAAAAAGCAGATTTAGATGATTATCAGCAGGCTTATTACGAAGGGTATAAAAACTGGGCAACTGTTAATATTTTATATCGTGAGCCGATTGGCACGCACAACTGGTTCAATCGTGGTTTGACCTTGATGAAATTATACCTTTTCACCAATCAATACCAAGAAGCATGGTTATTTTTCACTTTATTGATTGAATATTTGGAATATCAAAAGCAAATAGATGTATTGGCAGAAGAATTTCGCATTTATGAAGCCTACATGCAATTTTTAATTGCTGCCAAAATGATTAAAACCAAACCCGAAGATGCTACTTTCATGCGTCCGTATGACCCTATTGCTTTTAATAATTCGATTATGTTTTTATCCAAAGACAAATTGGGTATGAACAGTGCGATTTTGGTCATTCAATTGTTACATTTATTGATTGGAAATGCAGGCAAAAGCAAAACACGGTTCATCGAAAATCAGGTAATGGAATTGATTGCGTCTTTGGAATATTATCGAAATGAGTATTTTAGAAAATCTGAAAATAAACGACATGATATTTTTGTGCGCTTGATTAACAATGCAGTCAAAGGACATTTTAGAAGAAACCGAGTCAATCGAATGGCTGAAGCCGATTTAGCCGCCTTACGTGCTTACAAAAGTAACGGCGATATTTATGCCGATATGGGCAGTGAGATTTTAACACATGAAAGCGTTTGGGAGTTAATGGGTCGATATTGGGATTAATGTCAGATACCATCCAGCCACAATCACAAGCATTCCCCTCCTTACATTTACTTTCTACGGATATAATCTATTTTTAATTTTATTGATTTTTACCTTTTTTTAGTTGTTACTAAAAAAAAGCAATCCTTTTGCCTTAAAATGGGTCTAAACAAGAGATGATTTTAAACAAATTTCAATTTTCGAGCATTTCAATAGAGCAAGAATAAAGATATTTTTTAATTTTGTAATCTCAATCACACGCATTCAAATTTAATCATGTTTATCAACATTCTCGTAGAAATTATAAACCACACGTAGCATGAAAAAAAGAATTTACGAACGTATTTCAAGTATAATCTTACTTGCCAGCGTAACAACTGCTGTTGGATTCGCATTGCACCAAGTGCGTAAACACTTGCCTATCACGGTCGTTTCAATGCTTTCAACTCCTGTTGAAACAATCAAAGCGCCCCCATTGGTTGCTAATGATACGCGTGTATCCATAGCGCAAAGCACTCCTCCAATTCAAAAAAAAGGGTTCATTGCACCTGATATTGCCGCAACAGAGGGGCATTCGACCGAGCAAGGCTCCACGAATACGTATTTTTTCAAAAAACGCCCTAAGGCGGAGCGTATTAATGAGGCTATTGAGATGGAAAAAGAGCGCACACTGGATCCGACTTTGGGTTATGTGCCAAGAGAACGCAAACTCATTGCCTTAGAACAGACCTTGCGCCGTCAACAAACGTTGGCGCAAAATGGGACTTTCGCTCGCGGTGCTTTATCCAGAGCGCGTTGGACGAATCGGGGTCCTAATAATGTAGGGGGGCGGTCTCGAGCTATCTTGGTCGATATAAGTGACAGTACGCGTAAAACCGTTTTTGTTGCTTCGGCAACAGGTGGACTTTGGAAAACAACCGATATTACAGCCGTGAAGCCTGTTTGGAAATTGGTGGATGATTGGTCTGCGGCATTGGCAATCAGCTCGATTGTGCAAGATTTGAATAATCCTAAAATCATGTACTTGGGTACAGGGGATGTAGCGGCAGGTGACGCACCCGGAAAAGGGGTGATGAAATCTACGGATGGCGGTACTACTTGGACTTTATTGGCAGCCACCACAACAGGCGGCTTCAATAAATGCTCCGCGCTCTCCATCAATCCTACGAATGGCAATGTTTTCGTCAGTACGATTGACAATGGATTGCATCGAAGTTCTGATGGCGGTGCGACTTGGAACAAAGTTTTAGGTTCGGGTGTAGCTGGTTTTGCAGCCAATACGACTTGGCGCGTGCAACAAGTGGGCAACACGATTTTTGCAGCAACGAGTAATAATGTGTATAAATCCACCTCGAATGGCGATGTAGGCAGTTGGACTTCTCTTTCAACGATTAACAATGGCTTCCCAACTGGATTGAGTCGGATGGAAATGGCGGTTGCGCCTTCTAATGCCAATATCATTTATTTGGTCGGGAATCAAAACGGCATTGGTTCAGCAGTCTATACAACGATTGACGGCGGGGCGAATTGGCGGGCAACACCGCGTTTATCTTGGCGTGATGGCGGCGGTGCCGCGAGTATTGCCGATTTCACACGCGGTCAAGCATGGTATGATTTATCTTTAGCGGTTTCGCCGACCAACCCCAATGTGGCTTATGTCGGTGGAGTTGATTTGTTTAGAACGGTGGATGGCGGCAGTTCTTGGTCGCAAGTGAGTTCTTGGACGGGTGCCAATTATCCTTATGTTCATGCGGATCATCATGGTTTTACCTTTGAACCCGGCAATGGTTCAGTGGGTTATGTCGGTTGCGATGGCGGACTTTTCCGGGTGACGAATGCAGAAACCAATTTTGCCTATTCGGGTAAAAACGACAATTATATTACGACTTTACTTTATTCTTGTGCAATTCACCCGACAGCAGGGACGAATTATTATTTGGCAGGGGCGCAAGATAATGGTTCACATCAAATTAGCACAGGCGGTGTTGCACCGAGTCGGAGCGTTTTGGGTGGAGATGGTTTTTATTGTTTTATCAACCAGAATAATCCGAATTATCAAATTGTCTCCTTATATAATGGTGCGTTTTCGCTTTCGACGAATGCTGGAAGCAGTTTCAGTGGCGGCACGAACTCGCGGGGCAAATTTTTAACGCCTTGCGATTTGGATAATGCGACCAATATTTTCTATGCTCAATCGAATGCGAATGATTTATGGCGGTGGAATTTAGCCACCAATCAGGCAGTAGCAGTGGATGTTTCCAATGTCGCGCTTTCTAATGGAACCTCCTCAGTGGTTTCGCACATCGGTTCCGACCCCAATATGCCGAATCGGATTTACGTAGGAACGACAGGTGGACAATTATACAGGATTGATGACGCGCACAATGGCACTTCGCTGACCGCAGTGGCAGTTGGCGGCGGTTTTGGGGGCAATGTTTCCTCGATTGACGTGCAACGGGGCAATGCAAATCACCTTTTGTTAACGGTTTCGAGTTATGGCGCGCGGAACAGTATTTGGGAATCTCGCGATGCAGGGAATACTTGGATAGGTAGTGAAGGCATCAATATTGCCAATAATTTACCAGATATGCCTGTTCGTTGGGGCATTTTCAACCCGAATAATGCCAATCAAGCCATGATTGCGACTGATTTTGGGGTTTGGACAACCGAAAATTTGAATGGTGATAATACGACTTGGTTGCCTCCTTTCGTAGGACGCGGTACGCCTTTGGTTCGGACGGATATGTTGCGTTTGCGCCAATCGGATAAAATCGTGGTTGCGGCTACTTATGGACGCGGTTTGTGGACAACGGGCGTATTCTCTACGCCGTCTGTGGCAGCCAATTATCCACAAGTGGGTTACAAAAATGGAGCCGTAGAGTTCAAAGGCGAAAACAGCAATAGTGCAGAAACGTTCTTATGGAATTTTGGCGATACTAAAACCGATACGTTGGAAAACACGACACACGCGTATGCCAATATCGGTACATATAACGTTAGTTTAAAAATCAATAATGATAATTCATTGATTTCCAATGGTTCTGTAAAAATATTGCCTGATTTAAACACGCCTTATAAAGCCTCTACGAATGGTTATCAAGGCAATTTTGATGGGGCAGATACCGATTTTGGAGTGAATCACGTTTCGGGTTCTAAATTTGAACGCGGCAAATCCACTATCAATGGCAAAGACGGAACGCATAGTGGGGCAAATGCCTATGTAGTGGGTTTGAACGAATCATCGGTTCAACCGAATACGACAACCATGCTTTATTTGCCAAATTATAATTTTTCACAACCCGGCATTTATGAGTTGAGTTTTTGGGCAAAATACATCACGCAAAACGGATATGATGGTTTCAATATTGAATATTCATATGACAAAGGTTTGAATTGGGTGCAATTAGGCAGTTCTAATGATGCCAATTGGTACAACAGTCGAGTGGTTCCAGATGGGAGTGGTTTTTTGACGAATCAAAATTACTTCACGGGTTCAAACAATGAATGGACAAAATTCAAATTAAATGTGAGTCGTTTTGCGGGACGTTCCAATGTTGCCTTCCGAGTGGTTTTCAAATCGGGTGCGACGAGTCCATTAGCGGGCATGGCAATTGATGATTTTGAAATCGGCAAATATGAAGGCGATTCAAAAACCCAACTCGTAGAATTGACAGGCGGATTTGCTCGGTCAGGCGTGAGTATCGACATCAATTGGGCGACCTTGCCAGAATACTATGCGCAGACTTTCGTTTTAGAAATGTCTGAAAATGGATTCAAATTCGATAGTATTGCAAATGTTCCCGCAACAGGCTTTTTGTCGATTGATAAACAAAGTTATACGCGAAATGTGGGCGGTGCCGTCCGCGATTTGTACTATTTCCGCATCAAATCAACGAATAAAGATGTTGCATCAAATTACAATTATACCTTCTATTCTCCGATTCTCATTGTCAAACGCGATGGTTTATTAGGTTTGGAAGTCAATAAAGTATCTCCGAATCCATTTATTGATAGATTAGCGATTTCCTTTACGGATGTAGTGGGCAAACCAGTCCAATTCCGTTTACTCGATGCCGCAGGGCGTGTCGTGATAGACGAGACGGTCGATGTGGCAGGAGTCAGTCATATCTTGCAAACGGGCAGATTGGCGCAAGGCATGTATCTTTTAAATGTTAAAATTGAGGGAAAAGACGCTCAAACGGTTAAAGTCATGTCTCAATTTGATTAAAGCACAATAGGTGTCAAGTTTCAAACGCTACTCGTTATTTACAAAACAATATGTTGATTTAACCACTTTTTAAGCACTTTTGTATCGCAATTTGTCATTCCGTAGAAAATTTTGGTACTACGAGATTTCTATGGAATGACAAAACGCGGTAGAAAGGACTCCTCCTGTATAAAAAAAATTAATCCTTGATTATTCATATTTAAAAAAAACTTAAATCATAAATATCAAGGATTAAAAGTTCGTTTCAAAAAAAGAGCTTGTTCCTTCGTTCCCCATACATAATATAAAATCCTAATTCAGAGCTTGCATTAAACAAAAAAAAAGCCTCTTAATACCGAAGCATTAAGAGGTGAAAATTCCGAGTTTAGTAGGCAGTAGCCATCAGGTTAAATGACGTAATTCTTATATACTTGCACCTTTTTTGGCGGACGCTTGTTGAATCGGTGCGGCATGGTCTGAAATATTGGCTTTGTGTGACAGCATAACGCGCTGCACTTTTTCCAACAATTCAGCAGGCGAAAACGGTTTGCCAATATGGTCTGTCATACCGAACAGTTGCGCTTTTTCTTTTTCGTTCACATACGCGGAAGCTGTAAAGGCAATAATCGGCACACCTGCTTTTTCGTGGTGCTGCATCTTGCGAATCTCCGCAACAGCGCGATACCCATCCATGCGCGGCATTTGAATATCCATTAAAATCAAGTCAAAATCTTGTTTTGCCACTTTTTCCAGTGCTTCAATGCCATCTCCTGCGGCGGTGACAATGATACCTTGTTTTTTTAACATATTAACAACCAACATTTGATTCACTTTATTGTCCTCAACGACTAAAACACGCTTATCTTTCAAATATTCTGGGTCAGTTTCTGCGGCAACACCTTCGGTTATGCCATCTGTTTCAGCAGTTGCTTCTTGAACAGGCAATTTGTAGGGTAGATAAATCGTCGCAGTCGTTCCTGCCTCACTCAATCCTGTCCAGAACGTACCATTTTGTAATTCAATCAATCGTTTCGCAATAATTAATTCCATTTCATCATTGCTCGCGCCTTCAAAATCATGGCGTTCTACGATTCGTTTCAAAAATTTGCTAATATGAGTTGCGCCTTCTCCATTCATTGACAAATCAATTTTAACCATGATTTCTTGTTGAAGCGTTTCTGCCCGCGCAATTACCAAATTAATATTGCCTTTAATCAATAAATTCCGAATATTATTCAACATATACGTCATAATCTGCGTCAACCGCACCGGGTCTCCATTCAATTGATGCGGAATATCAGGACTGACTTCAAAATGAATCTGTACATTTTTATCGGAAATAATTTCTTTTTTCACTTCCGAAAGAATCTCTTCAGGGCTAAAATTAATCGTTGCCAACGACAATTTCCCTGCTTCAATCTTAGAAAAATCTAATACGTCATTGATTAAAACCAACAAGTTATTCGCCGCAAATTGCAAGTTTTGAATATGGTCTTTTTGGTCTTTGCGCGGTTCCTGACTCATCAACAAATGCGATAAACCGACAATTGCATTCAACGGGCTGCCCATCTCGCGTGTTACATTTGCCAAAAAGTGGTCTTTCGAGTACAACGTATTTTGCGAAAGTTCTCTTTCTGCCATCTCCCGCAACAACTTTTCATTCAACGCATCTAAACCAACATTTTTCTCTTGCAATTCTGCATTTTTAAGGTCGATTTCTACTTTTTGTTGAACAATCGAATTGTTTTTCGCTTGAATCTGCCCATTCAACAACGTTAATTTGTCGTTATCGGCTTTTTTCGATTTATAATTTTGATAAAAATTATAAACCGAATACACTGCCAAAGCTAACAAACCCAATAGCAAACATTGAATTTTTCGATTCGTGGATTTATCATATTCTAATAATTCCAATTGCCGATTTTTCTCCTTCACGGCAAATTGCGATTCATATTTTGCCGTCATATCCAACAAAGCCGTTGCTTTTTCTTTGTTGAACAAACTATCTTTCGCCGTCGAAAACGCTTTTTGAAATTCAAACGCTCTTGGATAATCGCTCATTTCATCATACGATTGGGCAATCGCCTGATATAATTCGGGAATGCCCTTTTGAACAGGCAATTTTTTTAAGATTTCGGATGATTTATCAAAATATTTAATGGCAGCATTGCGGTCGCTATTGCGCAAATGCGTGTAACCCATCATTTGATAACTTTCCGCCATCCCAAATTTATCCTGTTTTTGCTCGAAAACGCTCGTTGCATTTTGTGCATTTTCGAGTGCCATTTGACGGTCATTGAGCGCGTTGAAGACCTTTGCCAAATTCAAAAAATCCCTTGCAACCCCAGTTTCATCTTCCAACTGACGATGAAAATTCAAAGAAGCATTGAAATACGTTTGCGCCCCATCATAATCGCCCAAATCGCTCACCGTTTTACCCAAAAACGAAGCGATACTGGCTGCTTTTTGCAAATCATTTGCTTCCGTGTAAAGGTTCAACGCTTGATTGTACTCCGCAGTGGCTTTCCCATAAATTTTTTGTGACAAGTATAAATCGCCCAAATTTTTGCGAATCATCGCAGGAACGCCTTTATCTTTGGCATCGGTTGGCAAGGCTTCCAAGGCTTTTTGATAATGGGTTAATGCCGCAGCTTCGTTATTTTGGAGGAAGAAAACACGCCCCATATTATTTTTGGAACAAGCAATCCCGATTTTATCACCCAATCCATCTCGAATCCGCAATGCCTCCACAAAAAAATTCATGGCATTATTATCATCCGATTTAGCTTGCGCAATCAAACCTAAATTATCATAAGCAGCTGCAATGCCTGTTTGAAAACCTGCTTTTCGAGCCAATTCCATGGCTTTATCCACCACATATTCAACTTCTTGAAGCCTTTTTTCTTCCAACAGGGTAGTTGCGTATTGATTTAAACGCACTACTTTATCCGTCTCGCTGCCAGACGCTTGTATCGCTTTGACTGAATCCACACTTGAACCAGCTGGCACCGACCCGCCAAACGCTTTGGAAACCCCCATAGAAAGCAACCAAATTGTCATCCCGTAGGGAAATGATTTTCTCATACCGCTATTTATTGAAATTCGTCGTGAATTAACCTTGCGGTACGAAAAAGAGTACCAAATTTCCTTTTTCTTAAATCAGAATGGAGTGTTTTGTGACAGTGTAGTTGTCATAAAACACTTTATTTACAATGGTTCAAGTGAACTACCGCTATTCAATTGATTTTGAATGGTTTGCAAATAATGTTCATTCGTTTTTGCGCCGAATGTGGACAGCCGCGTTATAAAATTTGATTTCAAACAAATTGACACAATTATCTTGTCTGTCCAACAATAAATCTATTTGCACACCACTTTCCCCCGTTTTGGGCAAGTAAAGCCAAACATTTGGCGTAAATCGTTTAGACAGGGTTCATTTCTATTTATATAGTTTTTTTTTGACAAGCAACTGCACAAATAATGCCCGTTGCAATAGCTGCATTGAGCGATTCCGCACCGCCACCACCCGGAATCGTAATCGGATAATCTATTTGTTTTAAAATTTCTGCAGAAATGCCATTGCCTTCATTGCCAATGACGATAATCCCTGTTTTTTCAAAACAGTTTGGTTCAAAAATACGCTTTCCATTCAATAATGCGCCATAAATAGGCAAAGTAGGATATAATTTTTTCAAATCTGAAAAATGAATTTCCTGCGTATGCACCCGCAAAAGCGCACCCATAGTCGATTGCACCACTTTCGGATTCCAAACATCTACACACGTATCTGAACAAAAAACACAGGGCATTCCAAACCAATCAGCGATGCGCAATATCGCGCCCATATTGCCAGGGTCTTGAATACCATCTAAATATAAAGTAAATTTTTCTTTAATAATATTTTCTGAAACCGTAGCAATGCGTTGATGCGCCACAACCAAAACTTGATTCGGCTCTGTTAAACCCGAAATTTGTTTCAACTCACTGTCTGTAACAAGGTGGACAATAGACTGATATTTTTTCAAAAAAGGTTGCGCCGCTTCTGCCCAAGTAGAAAGGGCAAAAATGGAGTCAATCTGCACTGCGGGTACATTTTGCAACATTTCGCGGACGATTTTATCACCTTCCGCGATGAATAAACCGCGTTCATCGCGTATTTTTTTGCGGCGCAATGCATGCACCGCATGGATTTTGGATTTAGATAACATGTTTTTTACAGAAAAAGGATAATGAACTTAGGACTTACGTAAAGGGACTTTACGAGGACTTTACGTAAGTCCTCTTAAAGTCCTCTTAAAGTCTTTTACGCATAGCATCTGCAATTCCTTTTGCATCGGCATCACTTGATTTATCTAACTCTTCTATAATATGCTGATAATCAGTAGGATTGCGATTTTGACTTAATTTTTCTTTGCCTTGCAATTTTTCAATCGCAATTTCAAAACCTACAATTCCTTTCAATTCGCGGCGCACCATATCGGAAGGCATGTTTTCGACCAACATAGGTTTGGCGCGCCCCGCCTCAAAATGATGCGTTAAATCCGAAACCGCCGCCAATAAAGCATCGCCTTCTAAGATTTTTAATTTGCCATACGCGTGTACTGCCACATAATTCCAAGTAGAAACATTGGGTTTCGCGTACCAACTGGATGAAATATACGCATGTGCGCCTGTGAAAATCGCTAAAACATCTGTTTCACCTGTTTTTTGCCAATTTAAATGTTGGTCATTGGCACGCCCAATATGTCCGCGCAACACATATTGACCATTTTCCAATTCATATAACATCAAAGGAATATGGGTAGCAATGATATTTTCAACACCTTGTGTGACCAATATGCCAAAAGAATGCTCCCGAATGAACTGCAAAATGGATGCAGTATCTTTATTTTCAAATAATTTTGGAACGTACATATTTAAAATGTGGATGTATTAGATTTTTTGAAAAAAGAAGGATTCATAAGCCCATAAAATTTCTTGAAAATTGACATGTTGAACCGTCATAAAGTCAGTTCCATTATCCACATCTGCAAAATAACGCTCTACTTGAACGCCTCGAATTGGGTCTGAAATCACCTCTCCGCCTCTATCGCGTGCATAGGTGGAAAATAAACGAACTGTTTTATGCTGACCATTTGTTTTATGTAAAGTAATGATTGCAAAAGGTTTAGTTGCTAAAACAGAATCTTTTTGTGGATAATCACTCTCAAAACCTTCTGCAATTTGACTTTGAAAACCTTTTAAAAATAATTCTGGCAACCCTCTCGTCACAGGTCTTGGAATCTTGGGAGTCATTGGATAAAATGGTTCAATCAAAGCATTTTTGCCATCATTCACCGTCATTTTGAATGATTTGCTTTGTTGTAATGGATATTCAATACTAATTGTTTTAATATTTTCCATTTTTTCGGCAAAAACCGTTCTGTCGCGCCAATCTAAGGCAGTTGTAAAAAAATAAGGACGCAATGTGCCTACAAACGAACTCATGCCCATCGCATACGGCTCATTTGAGTTTTCCATAATCATATAGGTTGCCGTTCCATCTTGGTCGCCGCCACCAACGTAATAACACTTGATTTTTTTACCTGATTTGTTATACAATTCCACTTTGACGCTGTTGGAAGCAAGGTCTTCCACCACAGGGCGGACGGATGCACGCGGCAATCGATATTGCAATTGCACATTATGAATCGCTTTTAACAAATTTTTGACGGCATCTGGGCGTGGAATTGATTTTTTATTTTGTTGTTGAAGATTTTGGCTGCTTACAAGCCAACCATTTCCATCACGCTCCAGCGTAATGGTTTGCCCATTTTTGCGTTCCGCTAAGAAAATTTTAGCAATGGAAGCTGTATCTGTCACCGCAAAAACCCAATCTCCACCTGTCAAACTGGTATCCGATTTAATATATTTCCAATACCAATACGTACTGCCTCCTAATAATAATAGACAAATTAATAAAATAGTATTTTTATTCATCATTTATAAAATATTGATTTAAATATTTTTATGGTAAATACAAAACGAGTTTCTTTGCAGAAACTCGTTTATAGGATTTTTAATGAATTATAATTTCAAACTTTTTTAAATCAATGCCAGCAATTTCCGCTTTGGAAATTTTTGAAATAGGATGCATATGATTTGAAGGATAAAAAGGATCTTTTTCGTTCAAATTTGCGCTTTTCAACTGAAAAATTCCTTAAAATCCTTGAAATCAGAAGCATCCTATTTCAAAAAATTTCCAAAACGGAAATTGTTGAATCAATGCAAAACATCCATTTCTAAGGACGGTCTAAATAATCATAGGCTGCGTTCAACCGTTTTACGACTTCCGCTTTGCCCAAAACCGTCATCATATCAAAAACAGCGGGACCCTGCATCGTCCCTGCTAACGCAATGCGCAAAACAGGCAACACTTCACCCACTTTTAAACCATTTTGTTGAATCCATGCTTTCACATCGTGTTCCGCCGAAAGCGCGTCCTGCAAATCCAATGTTTGAATCAATTGGCTCAAATCTTCATAAATCGGACGGCGTTCCCGTTTCCACTTTTTCAAAACCATGACCGCATCATACGATTTCACTGGTTCAAAACAGTAATATCCAATATTTAAAAAATCATTCAAAAAGATCGCTCGCTCCTTCATTAAACCAACTACTTGTGTCAAATATTGCAATGAAACCGTATAACCTTTTGCTGCTGCTAATGGCAATAATTGGTTTGCTAAAATTTCATTGCTATTTTTCATAATGTATTGTTGATTGAACCACTTTGCTTTATCGTAAATAAAACGCGCTCCTGATTTATTGACTTTTTCTAATGAAAACAAATCGACTAATTCCTCTATCGCAAAAATTTCTTTTTCCGTACCATCATTCCAACCCAATAATGCCAAAAAATTCAACAAGGCTTTCGGGTCAAAACCGACTTCTTTGAAGCCATCCACTCCTTCCCATGCCAACGGAAATACAGGAAATCCGAATTTCAAACCATCGCGTTTACTCAATTTGCCTTTTCCATCGGGTTTCAAAATCAACGGTAAATGGGCAAATTGGGGCATTTGCTTTTCCCAACCAAACGCTTTATACAACAAAACGTGGTGCGCCGCACTCGGCAACCATTCTTCGCCCCGAATCACATGCGTTATTTTCATCAAATAATCATCCACAATATTTGCCAAATGATAGGTTGGCATCCCATCCGCTTTCATCAAAACTTTATCATCCAACTCATTCGACGCAACAAGTACTTCACCGCGAATCAAATCATTTATTTTTATAGTTTGATGCTCCTTGATTTTCAATCGAATCACATACGGTTTGCCCGCCGCAAGGCGTTCTGCCACTTCTTTTTTAGGAAGACTTAAACTATTTTCCATATTCAGGCGCGTGTGCATGCCGTAAGCCACATGATTCTGCGGGTCGGTTTTGCGCATGTTTTCCAATTGCTCAGGCGTGTCGAATGCATAATATGCCTTGCTTTTTTCCACTAATTCGAGCGCGTATTGCTGATAAAGTGCCTTGCGCTCCGATTGCCGATACGGACCATACGCACCGTCTCCAAAACCAATCCCTTCTGTCGGCGCAATGCCACACCATTTCAACGCCTCCACAATATATTGTTCCGCGCCTTCGACATAACGCCCTTGGTCGGTGTCTTCGATGCGGAGGATGAATGTTCCACCATGTTTTTTAGCCAACAAATAGTTGAATAAAGCGGTTCTAATGCCGCCGATATGCAACGCGCCTGTCGGACTGGGCGCGAATCGAACTCTGATACTCATAATAAATTGTTTTTTTTTCCGCTAATTGGAGTGCGAAAGTAAGGTTTTTTGAATTATTTTTGGAAAAACTAAATAATTATCCTCGAAAAACGTTCTTTTCATTGAATTTTTAAAAACTTTAAGAAAAAAATAACGCGTTTTTGAGAAAATATTAACACCAAAGCAGCTAAAACGGATTATATTTGTCCTTTAAGTTGTGAAAAGCAATAACGTGTTATTATATTTTTTAACATTTTGCAAATAATTAAAACTAACATCAATGAAAAGATTTGTATTCGCCGCAGCAACTTTTTGTTTCGCGCTCAACGTAGCAACGGCTCAAGTCATGGAGATTCCTGTGGTTCAACAAACGGCTCCTGTGAATGGTCCTGCGATGACGTTTGAAAAAACAGAAATGGATTACGGCACGATTGCGCAAGGTAGTGACCCTTTGCGCAAGTTCAAATTCAAAAATACGGGGACACAACCGTTGAAAATCAAATCGGCACAAGGGAGTTGCGGTTGTACCGTACCTAAATTCAAAGATGACGATATTCAACCTGGCGAAACAGGCGAAATTGAAGTTCGGTATGACACGAATCGCATCGGCGGTTTCACTAAATCGGTGACGATTACGACGAATGAAGCAACGCCAACCCGCGTTTTGATGATTAAAGGAACTGTGAATGAGAAAAAACAAGAAGATGGCGTACCTGCTACAGCACCAAGCTTCCTAAGCGGGCATTAATAGATAGAATATTTTAAATATTGATTTGATAACTTTTTGACTAAAATGGAAATGCCTGCGTCTCTGATGTGGGCATTTTTTTAAAATAAAAAGTGCGTCAAGTAGAAACTTGACGCACTTTTTATCTTAGAAAAAAAAAAGATGCCCTCGCGCTAGGCGGAGGGCTTCTAACCCAAACAAATAAACACAAAAACTAATTTTTTCCATCTGTAATAAGATAGAATTTTCTTTTATATGATAGATAAAATCATTTGCTCTTAATTATGATACAAAGGTATAAAGCTTTTTCTATATCTCCTAACTTTTTTTTAAAAAAGTTAATATATATATATATATATTTATCTTTTTGTGACAATCATATAAATTCAAAAAATATATGAAATATATTGATTATCAATTAGTTAGGGTTACTATTTTTGAAATTAGTTCACGTCATTAACGATTGTTGTGACATAAAATAGTTTTCTTTGTGCGGTTTATTTGATGGGTTGTAGAAAGCAGGGTGGCGCAATAAAGTTTTATGTCTAATTACAGCCGTATTATTTACATAATTTCAACCTATCCAAAAATGATGCCAATTTTTTAATTGGCATTGTTTTTAAATTTGTTTTTGTAACGCGTTGTATAGCGTTATTTTGTGTATTATACTGGTAATTTTGAAAAAGGTTTCAATGATTATGAAAAAACCGTTTAAAAAAATTATTTTGCATTCATAATGAAATATAATCAAATTATTCCTACGCGCTAATTATGATGCAAAGTTAAACTTATTTTAGAAAATTGCAACTAAAATTTTCACTGATTGTAAATAAAAATCGTTTAGTTTAAAGGATTCTTTCATTCCAATCTTGGATTTGTTTGGTCGCACCTGAAAAATTAACGCCTACACCATAGAAAATCACTTGCGCTTAATCGGTTTTTCATCCTCAATATCGAAAATCTCAGAAGATGTTTCGATTCTTTCTTTGGGTTTGGCGGATGAATTACCGTCTCCACTCCACCACCAACTCGTTGACGGTTTCCCTGTTTCTGGTTTCACCTCTGTTTTAGGCGCAGGATTAGATGAATTGCCTGATGCAGGATTAGACGAATTATTATCATCTGGAATATTGTAAATATTCGGTTGCGATTCGGTGCGTTTGACGCTTTGACGCTCCATTCGGTCCATCATACTGCCCGATTCGCGCCAAAAATCACTTATCATTGGTTTTAAACCCGAAAATAAGTTTTTCGCTTGCGCGGGTAAGGTGCGCAAATAAGGCAAACTATGCGATTGCGCCGCCGTCTGAGGACTGATAAAACCAGTGCTTTCCCCAAACCAAACCATGACACTATACATAGTCATAAAACCGAGCGATAGAAAAACGCCGCCTATAATTTGATTTAAAATATTAATATGTACCAGTTGTAAGACCCCTGTAAGCGCGTCTGCTACAATCCGAATCAGATACATCCCCAAAAAAAAGGTAACGATAAATCCAACGACTAAAATCAATGGATTTTTAACATGAAAGCCAGTTTCAATAAAACGGGTCATCGCAGGCGAGAATTTGATGGCTAACATCAAGCCCACTGCATAGGACAAAAACGAAAAGACCGTTTTGATAATCCCATCCGAAAACCCTAAATAGAAACCGTATAGTGCAACTAACAATAATACTACATCTATTGACATGGTAATTGACGGTTCTTTGTGAATAGAAATTTTGTCATCTTTGACGTTTTATAGGTTGGTTTTGAAAATGTTGATTATTGATTATCAACCGTTTGGAGGGTTTCAAACCCTCCAAACGGTGTTATTTTTATTGATTATCAGGGTTTTATACAGTATTATTTTTACATTTTAACTAAAATCTATCTCTGTATTATCACCAATATTGAGGCTTTGACGTGCGCCCCGAATCGACGTATCATTACCCACAATCGACCGTTCCAACATGATATTATCTAATCGGGTATAACTTCCGATAATCGAATTTTTCAAAATACAAGAACGGATATTCGCCCCTTCGCCTATCGTCACATACGGTCCGATAATCGAATCGCTAATCTGACAATCATGGTGGATGCTGACGGGATGCACGACAATCGTATTTTCAAACGCAGGCAAATCCACATTATATAACCCTTGTTTTTCCAATAAAGTTTTGTTGGTGTCCAATAAAATTTCTTTTTTGCCACAATCAAACCAAGTTGCGACTGGCATGGCAACCATTTTAACGCCCGTTTGTACTAATTGTGTCAAGGCATCTGCCAATTGAAACTCGCCGCGTGACCTGCGATTATTCCGAATATTATCATCTAAAATATCAATCAATTCTTTTACTTCTGAAATTTTGTATAAACCCACCAATGCCAAATTAGATTTGGGTATTTTGGGTTTTTCAACTACTTTACAAACATGGTTTTCGGCATCCAACTCTACAACGCCAAATTCTCTCGGATCCATTACTTCTTTTACGCCCAACCAAGATTGTTTTTTTTTCAAACCGTTTTTCAAATCCATTTCAAAAACGGTGTCACCTAACACGATTAGTAACTCTTTACAACGGGTCAATTCATGGCGCGCCGTCCAAATTGCATGCCCTAAACCATCTCGAACCGTTTGTTCGACAAACGTTTTTTTGATATTGGGATACGCCGTTTCGACGTAATGTTGTATTTTTTCACCCAAATAACCGATTACAAACACAAAATCGCGCACGCCTGCTTCCAATAATGCGTCGATAATGAAGGCAATAATGGGTTTGCCTGCCACAGGAATCAAAGGTTTGGGTTGCGTATAGGTGTGCGGGCGCAATCGCGTACCGACTCCAGCAACGGGTATAATAGCTTTCATTGCGCTGCAAATAACGATAGTTTAATCAAAAAAACACAAAGATTGCGTCAATTTTCAACATTAACGCAATCTTTTTCATTATTTTCTTTTAAAATCGCCATTTTTCCACGCTTTGAAAAAATCGCCCCATGCCGAAGGACTGAAAATATTCATTGGCGGCGTTTGACCATAGTAATAATACGTCTTGGCTTGCTGCCGCAAATACATCGAACCCGTTTCGACTCCATCATGCGGCACCACTTCTTTCATTTTGTCTAAACTCTCTTTTGCCAAATTTTCCATTGCGCGACGCTGCATTTCATCATGCACATCCATCGCTAAGAACTCCGTTTTCAATCTATCTCGATTGGGCCAAGGGAAAATCACCGCTTCCGCCAACAAAACCGTGTCTCGACTCATGATTTGAACCAATGAATAACGGTCGTCTTGCAACGTATCCGGCACTTTGAAATTCACTTTCATAAAGCCAATCGCCGAAAAACTCACCGTTTCCCCCCGTTCCGCCACAATGGAGAAAAAACCGTTCAATCCAGAAGTCGTCCCCACATGCCGCTTGGCAATATACACATTCGCAAACGGCACTGGAATCATCTGACTATTTTCATCGGTCACAATGACCCCCGAAAATTGAATTACGTGTTTTTTTTCACGCGGTTGTTCTTGCGCAGTGGCTTGCGTCACCCCTAAAAAAAGGAGGCATAATCCGATGATAAAACGATAGTTCATTATATGTAAGTAATTAATTTACAAGGTACTTAGGCTTTTTTACAAAATAATACCCGATGATTTCAAAATATTTTTTGTAATATTAATCCGCGAATTTAGGAATAATTGTTTATTAAAAAGATTATCATCCTCTAAATAGGTTGCAAAAATATATGTTTTTTCTTGAACCGTCACGTAACCCACAAACCAACCCATAGCTGCCTGTTTTTTAGCGTCTGAATCCCGCATCAAAAAACCCGTTTTCCCATACAAATAGTATTGATTGGTCTTTTCGCGCAACATCATTTGTTTGACAATATCGGTGGAGCGTTTGGAAAATGGCAACGTATTGAAATACAAACGTTTTATAAACTCGATTTGCTGCATAGGCGAAATGCGCAATTTGCCATTTAACCAAAATTGGTCAATATATTTGCCCGTCAATCGATTGCCATAATCGGCTTTTTGCAACCAAAATTCCATTTTTTCCTTGCCAATCCGCCGCGCCAATTCCTGAAAATACCAAACAGTGGAGTATTTAAAAGCGGTGTCCATACTTTGAGATTGATTCCAAGCAGCGATTTCTCGCGGAGTTCCATCCCATTGAAAAACCGTTTTTTCAGTGGGAACGACACCCGTTTCGAGGGCGGTGAGGGCATTAAAAATCTTAAAAGTGGAAGCAGGTAAATACTTTTTCTGCGCTAACTCAGGTTGATAAGCAGAATATTCATCTTTTTGAACATCATATAAGACAAATGTGCCATCGATGTTCAATTCTTTGAAAAAATGACCCCAATCTTGTCTTGGAGTGACGGGTGATTTGAAATTTTGTTTCTTGCGCTCGGATACACCGATAGTGGAGGAACAGCAAAAGGCTGTCAAGCAGCCTACTAACAACGTGTGATAAGCTCTGGCTCGCATTGGCATTGGTTTGGTTAATGGTTCGACGAATCGTTTGGTTAAAAAAAGTTGTCAAATATAAGTTGCTACATGGAATTTTCCAATTTTTAACTCAAATTTAACCCTTTTTAACCAAAAAAATTAGCGTACACCTTCCACAATCACCGAAATACCAATACGATTTAAAATCATTTTATCTAAAATTTTGAAAATAGGCACTAAGGCATTGTAAAGGCGCATTTGTCCTGTTGGAATGACCTCTTTCTTCAAAACCGTGCCAGAAAACCACCAACCTGCAATCGCTGCTAAGTTAAAATATTGGGAATGAACAACTTGTAAATGATTATTTTTAAAAATATTTTCCAAACTCGCCTTGTTATAACGCCGATAATGCTCCAAAGCATGGTCAAAAGAATTGTAAAGAGCTTGATACGCAGGTACTAAAATCACCAATCGCCCCCCTTTTTTTAACAATTTTTTACAATTGGCAATTGCCAACGCATCATCTTGGATGTGTTCCACAACATTCAACGCAAACGCGCCATCGTACCGCCCCAAGTGCGCTTGATACACACGGTCAAAATCAGGATGCACCAAATCCAAGTGCAAAACGCCGCCTAATAAGGGTTCATTTTTGAAATGCGCCTTCAAATGTTCACAGTAATTATCCCGAATATCGCTAACGGTTAATTTTTGACCATTTTTGAAAAAATGAGTTGAAATATTGCCAATCCCACTTCCAATTTCCAAAATATTGCCTGTCAAACGGGGCGAAATCACCTCATACATCCATTCATTGAACTGAGTTGCTGCGGCAATCGATTCCAAAGTCGCTTGTCCTTCTACGTCAATATCTTTAAAAACAAATTCTTGATGCGCCATAACGGATTTTGATACCCATCATTATAATGGATGAATAGAATTGGTGAAACGGGATTTTTCAAATCAGATGCAAAATTATATTTTTTATAGCGATTAAGTAGCTAAGTTTAAATAATCGGCAACAACGTTTGGAGGGTTTGAAACCCTCCAAACGTTATACTGTATTGATAATCAATATTTTAGCAATTATATTTTTTTTGTCGATTCTTTAATTTCAACTACTTGCGTGGTTTTAACCTAAATATTTCCCAACAATCGGCATCCGCCGCCCCATACCAAACGCTTTACTTGACACGCGCAACACAGGTGCTGTTTGTTCTCGTTTAAATTCATTGAAATTCACCATTTTCAAGACGCGGGCTACCAATCCTGCATCAAAACCTGCGGCAATCAAGGCTTTTGGGCTTTGTCGTTTTTCAATATATTGAAATAAAACTTTATCCAAAATATCATAATCGGGCAAACTATCACTGTCTTTTTGTCCGGGACGCAATTCGGCACTTGGTGGTTTGGTAATGGTATTGTTTGGAATGATTTCACTATCTTTATTGATATATCGCGCCAATTCATATACTTCTGTTTTGTATAAATCACCAATCACCGCAATCCCACCACACATATCGCCATACAAAGTGCCATAACCTACTGCCATTTCACTTTTATTGGAAGTATTCAACAAAATGTTTCCAAATTTATTGCTCATCGCCATCAACAACATCCCGCGAATCCGCGCTTGCAGGTTTTCTTCTGTAATGTTAAAACCCGTTGCCGTAAAATGCGGTTCTAAGGTTTTCATATAAGCATCATAAACACTTTGTACTGCAACCACATCATATTGAATATTAAGGGTTTGTGCTAATTTTCGCGCATCATTCACGGAGTGGTCAGACGAAAATTGAGAGGGCATTAACAACACTCTTACATTGCCCGCGCCCAAAGCCCGTTGCGCCATTACCGCCACTACTGCTGAATCAATACCGCCCGATAAGCCCAAAATAGCTCTTTTCAAACCCGATTTTTGGAAATAATCGCGGATACCTGATAATAAAGCATCATGGATTAATTGGATTTTAGGTTTGGGCTGTTCGTTGGAAACGCCGCCTTGCATCACTTTTTCCAAGTCATAAACGCGCAAACAAGTTTCAAAATAAGGCATTTCGTCAAAAACATTGCCGTCAGGCGACATGACAATTGACCCACCATCAAAAATAATATCGGTTTGCGAACCCACATGATTGCAATAAAAAAAAGGCAAGTGATAGCGTTCCACATTTGCCCGCAGCGTGTGAATCCGCACCGCAGCATGCTCCGCATCGAAAGGAGAAGCCGATAAATTTAAAACAAAATCTGGTTTTTGCGCCATCATTTCGTCCACAGGGCAAATCGTGTATAACGGATTGGCATTCCCCACATTCCAAATATCCTCACAGACACTAAGCGCAATCCGCTTGCCCTTGTACTCCACCACATTCCATTCAGAAGCGGGTTCAAAATAACGATATTCATCAAAAATATCATAGGTTGGCAACAAGGTTTTATGTTGCACCTGTTTGATTTTGCCATCCGCGAGGAAAAACGCAGAATTATATAAATCTTTGCCTTCCACACGCGGATTCCGAAAGGGCGAACCGACGACAATCGCAATATTTTTCGTCATTTTCGCTAATATTTCAACGGATTCATACGATTTTTGAATAAAATCGTCAAATTCGAGGAAATCTCGCGGCGGATAACCACAAGTTGCGAGTTCGCCAAACAGAATAATGTCAGCTTTAAGCGATTTGGCTTTGGTGACAGCGGCTTGCATTTGCGCCAGATTGCCTTCAAAATTGCCAATATGATAATTTAATTGTGCCAGTGCAATTTTCATATTAAAATTATTTTATGATTTTGCGAGGGAATTGGAACACGGATGACGCGGATTGGGCAGATTTTCGCGGATTTTATAGGTTTTAAACTATAATTTTGTATAAAATAAAAAAATCAGTGAAAATTCGCCCAATCCGTGTTATCAGCGTTCCAATTCGCTCTTAATACGGAATATTATATTTTTCCATAAATCGCCAAGTGACCATTTCCAACGGCGGCGGCAAACATGCCCAAGTATAAGCCGAAATCACATCTGGGATTTTTTTATAAAACGCATGCGCCACACTGCCCGCAATGCAGGCAATCGTATCGCTATCGCCGCCAATCGAAATCGCCAATCGAACCGCGCTTTCAAAATCGGTGCTTTCCAAAAAAGCAAGCAACGATTCGGGAACGGAGCCTTGACAACTCACGTCAAACGTATAAATCGGTCGAATCTTATCTATCGTCCGATTCAAATCATACCCAAATTCGTTTTCAACATATTGTTTTATATCGGCTTTGGACGCGCCCGTTTTGGCTAAAAAAACAGCCGCAGCCACTGATTGTGCGCCTTTGATGCCTTCGGGATGGTTGTGGGTGACTTCCGCAGAGGCTTTTGCGGTCTCCAAAACCCAATCTAAGGTTTCGCCCGCCCAGCCAACAGGACTCACACGCATCGCCGAACCATTGCCCCAACTATTATAGGGCGTTGGAAAATCGGCTACAATCCAACCTTTAAAGGCGGAACCATAACCTACATCAAAGTATTCGCGCCCATATTGCTGCATGGTTTGCACGTAATCACCTTGTTTTAACAAAACATCCGCAACCGCAATCGTCATCACGGTATCATCCGTGATACGGGAACGCGGGGGAAAAAGATTAAAATCCGTTGTTTTAATATTGCGCACTTCTCGGGTCGAGCCGATAATGTCACCTGCGATAGCTCCAAGCATATTTTTGATTTTTTTTGGACGTTTTAAAAACGCGTCACAAAGGTATAATTTCTTAGTTTAAAAAACAAACTAACTTTTGTTTTTTTTCAAAAAAAAGGATACCGTACATCTATAATCGTTTTAAAAACGTATTTTTGCCATATTTTTACAAAATCAATCAACATTTAAACAACGTGGCAAGAAAATCAAAAGACAAAAAAGATAGAATTGTAGAAAACGTAAAAATTACAGGGATTGCGGATAAAGGCAAATCTGTGGGGCGCGATGCAGAAGGACAAGTTGTGTTTGTGGAAAACGCGGCTCCAGGCGATGTCGTGGATGTGCGCATCTATCGCCAAAAAAATGGTTATTTGGAAGGGATTCCAACCAAATTTCACTCGCTATCGCCCGATAGAACAGAACCTTTTTGCGAACATTTCGACCTTTGCGGCGGCTGTAAGTGGCAACACATTACGTATGAATCTCAATTGTTTCACAAGCAAATCCAAGTGGAAAATGCTTTCAAACACTTGGCAAAAGTGCCTGTGGCGGCTTTTGAACCCATTTTGCCCTGTTTGAACAATGTTTTTTATCGCAATAAAGTCGAATATACGTTTTCTAACAAACGTTGGTTGACTGCCGATGAGATTTATAAAGGCGTGAGTAATTATGAAGATGTGTTGGGTTTTCATAGACCGGGCGCGTTTGATAAGATTTTGGATGTCCGAAAATGCTATTTGCAGGAAGACCCGTCTAATGCCATCCGAAATGGGGTTAAAAAATTGGCTTTGGAGCAAGGTTTGACCTTTTATGATATGAAAGCATTGGATGGTTTCATGCGACATATTATGATAAAATTGACGACGAAAGGCGAAATCATGTTGATTATCAGCTTTTTTTATGATAATCAAGAACACATTTTGCGTTTATTGGAAAGCATCATGGTCGCGTTTCCGAATATTACGACGTTGATTTATTGCATTAATTCTAAATTGAATGATTTTGTATTGGATTTGCCCATGGTGGTTTATGCTGGCAAAGGTTATATTGAAGAAAATTTAGGCGATGTCAATTTCCGAATCGGACCGAAATCGTTTTTTCAAACCAATACCAAACAAGCAGAACGGTTATTTGACACGGTTGCGGAATTTTGCGAATTTAATGGGACTGAAAACGTATATGACCTTTACACAGGGATTGGCAGTATTGCGTTATACATTGCCAAAAAAGTCAAACATGTGGTTGGGATTGAGGAAGTCGCGCCTGCGATAGAGGATGCCAAAGAAAATGCGGCAAGAAACAATTTACTCAATACAACATTCTATACAGGGGACGTTAAAAATATTTTAAACACCAGTTTTGCCAAAAAACATGGTAAACCAGATGTTTTAATCACCGACCCGCCGAGAGCAGGCATGCACCAAACGGTCGTAAATATGTTGTTACAATTAGAAGCACCGCGTTTGGTCTATGTGAGTTGCAATCCTTCGACCCAAGCGCGGGATATTGCGATTTTGTATGAAAAATATGATGTGGTCAGAGTGCGCCCTGTGGATATGTTTCCGCATACGCACCATGTGGAAAATGTCGCTTTGCTGAAATTGCGCAAATTGGTGTAGGAGTTGGAAATTTTTTGAAATAGGATGCTTATGATTTCAAGGATTGGAAGGATTTTTTTGAGTTCTTCAACGGAAAGAACATCCTTCCAATCCTTAAAATCATAAGCATCCTATTTCAAACGATTACGAAATATTTTTATTCAAACGGACACTTTCATTTCCAACGCATCGCGCCACTCAAAGTACATCAATCGCGCCGATTCATATCGCGCATTCGGGTCTTTTTCCAACGCTGTCCGCAACCAATCCACCAATTCGGTAGGCATATTTTCACCACTCGCCATTTGGTTTGGAAAAATAGGCGTATCTTCTTCAATGCTTTTTGCCAATGCTTTCCAAGTCAAACCGATAAACGGCATTTTTTCATAAAATAGAAAATACGCCAAAACGCCTAATTGATAGACTTCCGACCGACAATCAGGAGTCGATTTGACCTTGCCAAAGGCTCGAATATCCAATTTTTCAGGAGCAATAAACTCATGAACGCCTCCTGTCTGCCGTTTTTCAGGCGATTTATCATCCAAATGCAAGGCTAAATCAAAATCAATTACCTTGATATTGCCTTGTTCGGTTATCAAAATATTGCCTCCATGCACATCGCCATGCACAATGCGCCGTAAGTGCATCCATGCAAAAGCATCCAAAATTGCCGTCAACCACTCCATTCGTTCCGATAAACTCGGCGTAGCAACTTCCAAACGGCTCACCAATGACTCACCTATCACTTTTTCAATCGCCGCATAAGTCAAAACACCCACTTGTCCCTTTTCTAACACGCGCACAATATTCGGATGTCCTTCTAATCCTTTCAAAATATCAAATTCGGATGCAAAATCTTTGCGCCAAGCCTTCAAAACAGTTGGATAAATATCATCAGGTGCGCGCAAAACCTTCAAAATCACGGATTCTTCATTCCGCACATCCGTTCCTGTATAAACTTCGGTCGGTACTTGCGAAGCCAACCGCTCCCCTACCCGATACATGCCCAATTGAAAACCTGTCTCCAAAGCCATTAATGCCCCCGTTTCGTCAAAATCTTGCTTCAAAACAGTTGCCACAGCCTCTGAAACCAACACTTCTCGGCGCAACATATCCGCAAAAAACTGTTTTGCAATCGGAGTGACTTCTTCAATCGGCGTATCTATGGTTTCTGCAAATACTTCAAAGGCTTCTTCGGGCGTAACCAATCGTTCAAAACATTTCAAAAAAGTATGAATCGTTGGATTAACCGATAATTTTCGACTTGTTTCTATGTTGTACCAAAGAAAGGCTTCTCCTTTCTTGATTTTCCGAATCTCCTCCGCATTCAAGTCGTGTACCTCATCAGGTGGGATTAATTTGTAAAGTGGCGAAGTTATATATTTTGTCATGATATGTAAATAATTTAAAACAAATGGAATACAGGAGCAAAACGTCCGTTTATCTAAGATTCAAATAAACGGGACGTTTTGCTTTTACAAAACGCAGCCATTCTGCTGTGCTACTTCCCCCTGTGATTCGGTGAACTATTTAGCAATGTGGGCGCGGTGGACAAGGGCGCGGACGCGGCGGCATACAACCACCCCAGCCACCACCGTAACCTTTGGACTTTCCATGACCTTTAGATTTTCCACTAGATTTTCCATGACCTTTGGATTTCCCATGACCACCGTGATGTTTACCACCTTTGACAACTGCCATGTCGTCAGCCATTAAGACCTGCATGTTTTCTTCTGAAAGAAGCGATTTTAAATTCATTTTCATTTTAGAAATCTGATTTTGTTGGTAAAAAAATAAATGGATATTAAGCATCCTGCCCTGTACAGTTTGCAGGTATGAGTCTATAGAAATCGCTTTGCATTACCCTGTTCATTGTGTAATACCCAAACGAAGATTCAGTCATTCAAACAGAAAAAAAAGTATTTTCAATATAATTTGTTTTATATTAGTATGATACGTTGTTTTCTCTTTTAAATGCCTAAATAAAAATTTTAAAGTTCCGAAAACCCGATTTTTGACGAAAACCATTGAAGACGCTTTATCGGGAATGCGCTGCAAAGGTAAAGGCGTTTTTCATAGTTCCAAATTTTTTTCCACTTTTTTTTACCTTTTTATCACAATTTTTAAAATAATATTTGTGTAATGACGAAGTTTGAAAAATATAATTTTTACTAAAATCTAATTAGAAAATTTTATAATTAAATTTTGAATTTGTTTTTCAAATTAATTTCAACTATCAATTGAAAAGCCGTTGTAAGTCAATTACTTACAACGGCGCTCTCGGAGGTCATTTTAAACCTCAATTGATACGTTTTAAAACAATGTGTTTAATCATATTTACAAAATCCTTCATTCAAAACGTCAATTAAAGGGGTAGGACACACGCTCGAACCCAAAGGTGGCTCCAAATAATCACCCGTAATTTCCCAAATAATCGCACCGCGCAAACCTTTTTTAGCAATGTATTCTGCCTTCCGCAAGATAGATTTTTTGTTATCATAGCTCAAAAAAGTGCCACCACCGATGTCCACCATGAAAGGTACATTGGCATCCGCATCCCAATAATTCTTAAATTGCTTGTGTTTTTTCACAATATTATAGAACAAAGGGGAGCCTTCATCCTCTGCAAAAATATTTTTATCGGGCATTTTGGTTGTCGGCGCGAACAATCCTGTGCCATCGGTTTTGACACTTCTGCCATAAAAAGCGACTCCTGCCGCCAATTTTTGAGGAGGGACTTTATACTTTTTGGTCAACCGCGTAATCGTCGCATCCAAATTCATCACCGTATCGGCGGCGTGTGTGGGAAAAAGCGGCGAATTATGTCCCGCCGAAGCACTCCATGAACCATTATAATCGTAGCTCATAATGTTCATAATATCCAATAATTTTGAAACGGGCTTCCATTCCACATTCGCCATGTTTTGCGGAGACGCACCGAGTGCCGCCGTCAATAAATATTTTCGTTTTTTTTGCGCACCACAAACATTCAAGGTATCTCTAATTTGTTTTAACAACAAAGTGAAGTTTTTCTTATCTTTGGTTGTGCCACCATGCTCGATATAACCGGGGTATTCCCAATCAATATCAATGCCGTCGATATTATATTTTTCAATCAATCGTCGGCAATGATGCGCAAAAGTGGCTCGCGTCACAGGGTTCGCAGACAACTTTGGAAACACTTCCGAAAGCGTCCAACCACCGATAGAAATCATCACTTTCACCTGATTTTGATGTGCCAAATGCACTAAGGAGGTGTTTCGATTCGATTTTTTAGTCTGCCAATCGACTTCTCCTTCCAATAAATTTTGGTCTGCCCATTCATCTGTACCTTTGATAGAGCCATCAGGTTGTGGCGCGAAAAACGCATAATTAATAATCGAATATTTTTTATACTTAATCGTTGCAGGACGCACCATTTTTTCGCGGTCATACCATTGCCAAGACGGGTAATAGCCAATGATTTCGCGGCAAGGTTGCGCCCTTGCAGGTTTGCAAGCAGCCAAAAAAAACATGAAAAAAAGGGGAATATTGCTTTTATTAAACAAGTTCATAGTTTTATAAAGATGATTTTAGTTTAAATGAAATTGAAATCCTACAAATTTACGTCCAAACGTGCAAAATTTCAATTTATTTGGAGATTCGGTTGTCAGTATGTACTTTTGTGGCAAAAATCACATCGCTCCTATTATGATGGTATTGCTCAGAAACGTTGTTATACACGCGCCCGACTCCGACTTACACGGACGCACTCAGGATATTTTTATCAAAAACGGCATCATCCAACAAGTGACGACTGCATTTGACCCGCCCGAAGGGACACAAATTGTAGAAAAACAAGGTATGCACGTTTCAATCGGTTGGATGGATGTGGGCGTTCTGGCAGGCGACCCCGGTTTTGAACATCGGGAAGATTTGGATTCGGTGGCACAAGCGGCTGCGGCTGGTGGATTTACCGCAATTGCTTTATATCCGAATACCAAACCTACAATTGATTCAAAATCAAGTGTTTTATACATAAAAAATAAAAATCATAATTTATTAACAACCATTTATCCGATTGGTGCTTTGTCGGTGGGTTGTCAGGGCAAAGATATTACTGAAATGATGGATATGCGACAAGCTGGCGCAGTGGCGTTTGCGGATGGACATCAATCGGTGCAAAATGCAGGGCTTTTGATGCGCAGTTTGCAATACGCCAAAGCGTGTAATGCGTTGATTATCAATGTCCCACACGATGAAACGATTGGCGGACATGGGCAAATGCACGAAGGTATTGTCAGCACCTCTTTGGGTTTAGCGGGGTTGCCATCTATGGCGGAAGAATTGATGATTCAACGCGATTTGCATTTGGTGGATTATACGGATGGGCGATTGCATTTTGCAGGGATTTCGACGGCGCGTTCCGTCGAATTAATTCGGGCAGCCAAGCATAAAGGATTGAAAATCACAGCTTCTGTATCTATTATGAACCTTTGTTTTACAGATGCAGCCTTATCTCATTTTGATACGCATTACAAAATAATGCCGCCTTTGCGCAGTGAATCGGATGTGGATGCACTCATTCGCGGATTGAAAGATGGGACGATTGATTTTATTATGTCAGGGCATAAACCGGTGGAAATTGAAAAGAAAAATTTGGAATTTCCCTATGCTGATTTTGGCGTGATTGGATTGGAAAGTTTTTTCGGATTAGCGAATTTGTATTTGCATAAAAAATTGACTATCCATCAAATCATTCGTATGATGACCGTAGTTCCGCGTGAAATATTGGGTTTAGAAATACCCGTTTTGAAAGAAGGTGAAGTAGCAAATTTAACCTTGTTTAATCCAACAGAGAAATATGTTTTTGAAAAAAAACATATTTATTCTAAATCTAAAAATACGCCTTTGATTGGTAAAATGTTGAAAGGAAAAGTATTAGGTGTATTAAAAAAAGAACATCTAATTTTATTTTGAATTTTTTAAACTTAGATTTATTAGATTCTTTGGATTAAATTATAGAACCTAAGTTGCGCGGTAATACCATTTTAGGCAGAAAAAGACTTTCTGGGAACGGGTGTGTGTTGTTTTTTGGAATGGGGCTTTGCTTCATTCTAAAAAACAACACACACCCGTTCGCATCTCCCTCTTTTTGACGGCGAAGCCGCCTACCGCGCAACGTAGGTTATATCCTTTGCGGTGGGTAGTTTTGCAACACAATTATTTATATTTGGATAGCTTATTTCTGTCCAATTACCTAATCCGTTTATGCAATGAAATTTACACTTTTTTTCCAAGAATCAAAACGCTCCGTTTCACGTCGTCCAAAACGGTCACTTCGGGCAGATTGCCCCATGTTTCAAAGCCAAGTCGTTCAAATAAACGAATACTGGGCGCATTATGCTCGAAAATCAACCCAACAATATTCTCAATCCCACACAAAGGGGCTTGCGCCAAAGCAAACGCCAAAACCTGCTTGCCCAACCCTTGATGTCGCACGGTCGCATCTAAATAAATGCTAATTTCAGCCGTAATATGATACGCAGGGCGATTGTACAAATTTTGAAAACTCAACCATCCAATCGTTTGATTATCAACGTTTTCCACCACCCAAAGGGGACGTGTTGCAGGGTCATGTTCGTCAAACCATTTGTAACGACTTTCGACGCTAATCGGTTCAAGGTCTGCTGTTACCATGCGCGATGGCACGACCGAATTGTATATTTCAACGATTTTCGTTAAATCCGTTTTTTTAGCAATTCTAAATTTCATTTTTAAACAATTTGTAATAATAAAATGGAAAAATTAACACATTATAGGTGTGTTTAAGATGTCTAATCGTTAAAAATGCTGCAAAGAAACAAGGTTTTTTTTAAAATATTATATCGTTTTATAAAAAAAAACAAAATTATATATCTTTTTTAATGCTAAAACAACTTCAAACATCGATTTAATCTTGCGAAAAAAAGCATCACTAAAATAACATATTTTTAAAACATTTTTGTAAAAAAAACAATAACAAATTCCATCAAAACAGTGTTTAAACAAATAAAAAAGCGAAACCTTTTTCGTACCTTTGCAAGATGAAAGAAGCTATTGATACACCCGAAGTTAAAGCCATAAACCAAGGCGATTATGGCGCGGACAACATTACGGCACTCGAAGGCTTAGAGGCTGTCCGACTCAGACCGAGTATGTACATCGGTTCCACCGATATTGCAGGCTTGCACCACTTGGTTTGGGAAGTCGTGGATAACTCCATCGACGAGCATTTGGCAGGTCATTGTACTCATATTGAGACGATTATACATGCCGATAATTCTATAACTGTTAAAGATAATGGGCGTGGTATTCCGACTGGTATCCACTCAAAATCGGGTAAATCTGCCTTAGAAGTCGTTTTGACCGTTCTGCATGCAGGGGGGAAATTCGATAAAGATACGTACAAAGTATCGGGTGGTTTGCACGGTGTTGGGGTTTCGTGTGTGAATGGTTTGTCGGAGTATTTGCGGGCAGAAATCCACCGCGAAGGCAAAATTTTTGTCCAAGAATATGCTTATGGCAAACCGTTGGGCGCGATGCAAGTCACAGGCGTTTCGACCACGAATGGGACGATTATTACGTTTCGCCCTGATAAAACCATTTTTACAGAAACGGTTTATAAACATGAGACCTTAGCGGCTCGGATGCGCGAATTGTCGTTTTTGAATGCGGGTTTAATCCTCAAACTCATTGATGAGCGTGTTGACGCGCATGGTGAAAATTATTCATCCAAAGAATACGTTTCGCAAGAGGGATTGAGTGGTTTTGTCAAATTTTTGGATGAGTCGCGCCAAAAATTGATTGATAAACCTATTTTTGTCAAGGCAAAAGAGGATGATGTGGAAGTGGAAGTGGCGTTGTCGTACAATACGGGTTTTAGTGAAAATGTTTTTTCGTATGTGAATAATATTCATACACGGGAAGGTGGAACGCATGTTTCTGGTTTCAGACGGGCATTGGCGCGGACTTTCAAGCAGTTTGGGGACGATAATGGTTCGTTTAAGAAAATCAAAGAGACGATTGCGGGCGATGATTTTCGGGAAGGCTTGACAGCAGTGGTCTCGGTCAAAGTACAAGAACCGCAATTCAAAGGACAGACGAAAGGCGAATTGGGCAATTCCGAAGTGTTGGGCATTGTGAGCCGAGCCTTAGGCGATGCGTTGAAATATTGGTTGGAAGAACATTTATCGGAAGCGAAAAAAATCATTGATAAAGTGATTTTGTCTGCTTCGGCGCGACATGCGGCGCAAAAAGCGCGCGAAATGGTGCAACGCAAAACGGTTTTGATGGGCGGCGGCTTACCGGGTAAGTTGTCTGACTGTTCTTCTAAGAACCCGAAAGAGTCTGAAATCTTCTTGGTGGAGGGCGATTCGGCGGGTGGAACGGCGAAACAAGGGCGTGATAGACACACGCAAGCGATTTTGCCCCTTCGAGGCAAGATTTTAAATGTCGAAAAAGCACTCGAACATCGGATTTATGAAAATGAAGAGATTAAAAATATTTTTACAGCGTTAGGCGTTAGAATTTCAGAAAATGAGCATGGTGAACGGTATTTGAATATTGAAAAATTGCGTTATCATAAAACCGTGATTATGTGTGATGCCGACGTAGATGGCAGTCACATTACGACGCTGATATTAACATTTTTCTTTAGATATATGAAAACATTGGTGGAGCAAGGTTATATTTATATTGCCGCGCCGCCTTTGTATCGGGTCGCAAAAGGGAAACAATTTCGCTATTGTTGGAATGAGGAGGAACGAAAAGAAGCGATTGCCACCTATTCGGGCGGTAAAAATGACGATAGTGTGAAGGTTCAACGGTATAAAGGACTTGGTGAGATGAATTCCGAACAACTTTGGGAGACCACAATGGATCCACAATCTCGGATTTTGCGCCAAGTGACGATAGAAGATACGATTGAAGCAGACCGCATTTTCTCGATGTTGATGGGCGATGAAGTGCCGCCGCGCCGTGCTTTCATTGAAGCAAATGCGCGTTATGCAAAAGTGGATGCTTAAAAGATGATATTATTGGAACACGGATGACACGGATTTGGGCAGATTTGCACGGATTTTTTTGTAAGAAAATCCGTGCAAATCTGCCCAAATCCGTGTCATCCGCGTTCCAATTAACTCTAAATCACGAAAATCCAATGAAAAAAAGTCTCGAATCCTATAAAAATTTTGTGATTCAAATCGCTACACCATATAGTATGGGTACTGGTTTTTATTTGAAATCGGCTGATTTGATTATAACGAATTACCATGTCGTGGAAGGCAATGCGCAAGTTGCGGTCGAAGGCAATGGGATGAAAATGCAAATTGTGCCTGTTTTATATACAGATGCGCGGTATGATTTGGCATTTTTGCAAACACCCGCCAAACATCATTTGGCAGAAGTGCGGCTGGGCAAAGGTTCTATTCTGAAACCGGGTGACACGGTGGTTGCAGTTGGACATCCTTTTGATTTGAAATATTCGTTTACGAAAGGCATTATTTCCAATCCAAATCATATTATAAATGAATTGCATTATTTGCAACATGATGCCGCGATTAATCCGGGCAATTCTGGTGGACCTTTATTGAATGAAGCGGGCGAAGTGATTGGCGTGAATACATCAATTATTGCCAATGCGAACACGATAGGTTTTTCGCTCTCGGCGGATTATTTGGAAGACACCATTCAGGAATATTTGGCAGGCAACCGCGAAAAAGGAACGCGTTGTCAATCTTGCTCCAATATTGTTTTTGAAAGCACGATTGATGGCGAATATTGTCCTGATTGTGGCGCAAAAGCCAAATTACCTTCTGTTGAACCAGCATATGAGCCTGAAGGGGTAAGTCGTATTGTAGAAGACATGTTGACCAAAGCAGGTTTTGATGTTCGATTGTCTCGGCGGGGACCAAGTGGTTGGGAAATCAAGAAAGGCAGTGCGCAAATTGATATGGCTTATCATGCGCAAACGGGCTTAATCATGTGTGATGCACACCTTTGTACATTACCCAAAAAAAATATACAACCTTTATACGAATACTTATTGCGCCAAAATTACGAAAACAATGGTTTTCAATTTAATGTAGTAGGGCAAGATATTGTATTGTCTTTATTGATTTATGACAAATATTTGAATGAAGATGTTGCCTTAGAGTTATTAAAAAATTTGTTTGAAAAAGCAGATTATTATGACAACATTTTGGTTGAAAAATATGGAGCTGCTTGGAAAACAGCGCAACAAGCGTAAGTGCGCGGATAAAATGGCGGTTAACACGAATGTTTAGGATTCAATCCGTGAAAATACGTCAGAAAAAAATCCCCTCTGCATATTAAAATACAGAGGGGGCGCATTACACATATACTCAAATCAATTTCTTATCCACCTATTGTTTGTTGGCTTTTTTGCGAATGTCTTCAAATTTCTGACAATTTTGTTCACAATCCCCTTTATCATTCACGATATACGCTTTTCCGTCAGGGTCAATCATCTCGTAACGACTCTCCGTCATATTTACCGTCTTGAAAAAGCATGGAATGATTTTCGCATTAAATTTATTTATCAAGCCCCAATTGTTTTTCCCCCCTTTTGAAACCACTGCATGTCCATTCCGAAAATTTTTAACATCATCATATTCGTATGGAATCTGTACTTTTCCCTTTTTGTCAATGAAACCCCATTTATCATCTTCTGTCCGCACCGCGTATAAACCTTCCGAAGGTTTGCGAATTTCAGCAAACATCGGTTTCATAATTGTTTTTCCACTTGTATCAGTCAAGCCCCAAAGGTTGTCTTTTTTCACTCGAAACACTTGATTTTGGTCAAAAGGCGTAATGATTTGATACGGAATTGTCGTCACTAAGTGCATATCCGATGGCTCAATCAAGTGAAAACCTTGAAAATCATCGTCTTTATACATTTTAATTGGAATAAATCGTTCACTGTGTAAACTATCCACAATTTCATATTTAATTTTTTGTGGACTATCCGCAGCAGGTTTATCAATCACCAATTTGCCTGTTTTGTCATAAACCAAATCCGTTTTACACGTTTTGTTATTCGTACAGTTTTTCGTGATTTCACGGACAACCACCAAACCAAATTTATTAAATTCTCGAACTTCGTCGTACAAAGGCGAAATGGTTTCTTTACCCAATTTGTTGATAAAACCACATTTCTTTTCAGCACGACATGCCGGCGCAAGTCCAAAATCATTGAAAGCACCAATCGAAAAATAAATCGGCTCAATGATAACGCGCAATTCCGCATCAATAATGCCATATAAACCTGCTTCATTGCGAATCGTTGTCAAGGCAGATGCGTTGAAATCACCAATTTCTTTGTATAACTTACTGAATTTAAACGTTTTATGGCTAATCAATCGATAATTTTCGCCTTCTTTGGCAATCGCTAAACCAAAGTTATTGAAAGGTGTCACCTTATCAAAAGTAGGTTGAAATTTGATTTTCCACTCGGTATCTAAAAAACCAATTTTCTGATTTTGAACAATCATATAAAGATTTTCTACATTTGTAGGTTCTATATCGTCGTAAACAGCATCCAATTTGACCGTTCCATTCAAACTAATCAAACCAAATTTATTGCCCAAACGGACTTTGAACACTTCTTTTTTATAAAAGGGTTCAATGGCATCATACAAAGCAGACAAAGGTGCTTTGGTTTCTGCAAACCGATTGTTGACAAATGCCGATTTTCCATTGGCGAAGCGAACCAAACTGACCCCATGCGCCATTGCTTTCGCGTCTGCAACGCCTGTTAATGCCGCCGATTCATTCCCAACCGCATCTATAAAAAACCAATCCACTTTTTTCACTAAGGCTTTACCATTATTGAACGGTTCTGCCGTTTCGTATTGCGCTTGCACGACTTCATCGCCGCAATAATTCAAAAAACCAAACACTTGGTCTTTTTTAATTCGCGCAAAACCTTCCTTATACGGCTCTATCAAACCATAGCGCGCGTTGCTTTTGAGCGACTCAATCGGATAACAAATCACGTCAATCCCATCCAAATCCTTCATGCGCACAAATTGCCCATCCGTCTTATTGACCAAACATTGCGCACTCTTAGCAATCATCAAACCCCGATACAAACGAGTGCGTTCCTCCATTTGCTCAATGTTTTTAGCTTCTTGCACGAGGGAAAGTTTGCCATTGAGGACGCGCTCCATTTTTTCCAAATACTCTGCAAAATTGGCTTTTGAAACTTCTTCGCTCACCTCGTCATTCATGGATTTCCGCGAACTCATAATCAATGTATCGACCGTAACACTCGAACCCCGATAGTTATTCAGCGATATTTTGACTTGTCTGCGCGCCTGCTCAGGCGTTTCATTCGTGAAATTAGAAGTCGGGTGAACACTATTGCGTTCTTTTGCAGGTCCAGCAGATGCCATCGGCGAACTTATATCGCCTCTTTGCGCATAAAGCGCGTTAGCGGTCAGCAGTACGGACAAAGTAGCGTGCAGAACTTTCATCATAGTTGTTTTAAACCGGTGATAAGAATTATTTGAGTAATGTATGGGATGTTTGCAGCACAAATCAAGCAGGCACCACCGCGCAACACCTTACCGGTTTTTTCGACGCGACGCAATAATACCATTTGCTTTGATACTGAGGGGGTCAGTGTTGCAACAATGTTGCTATAAAAATTGAATGTGTAACTTTTCAGCGAAATGCTGCGCACCAACGGAGGGGAAATATCGGTTCACAGAATTGGTTTTATTAGCAAAAATTCGTTTAATCGGAATTGTTTAGTTTAAAATCTACAACAAATTTATACGTTTTTTTTGATTATATTCAATACCCCGAAAAGGGTATTTTAGAGATGCGTTTTTACGCTCATGTGATTGTTTTACGGTATGAATTGATTTAAATTTAAGATTTCTATCGTAAATGAAGCATAATTCATGCCAAAGCATCACTCCTTGTGGGTTTAAAAAATCATTTTTACTTTAAAAAGAAGGCTACTTTTGTAGATGTGAACAATATACCTACATTTTTGTTAGTTTTTAGAAGCAAGACTTAGGATTCAAAAAATATGGAAAAACAACAAATCGATTTTTCAGATACTCAAATTGCCTTCGCAGGCAAATCAGACAAGGCATTGAAAGAGACCGCTTGGCTTTTTTCAATGATGAATCAACCCTTTTTAGTCAAATGGGGTTCCAAATTGGCGATGAAAGCGGTCGAATGGAATCTGCCATTTGCGCACCAAGTCGTCAAAAACACGATTTTCAAACAATTTTGTGGAGGCACTACCCTTTTGGATTCCCTTCCCAATATTGAACATTTAGGTCATTTTCAAGTTCATTCGATTTTGGATTATGGCGCGGAAGCCAAATCTTCGGAAACGGATTTTAATTGGACGATGAATGAGGCATTACGGGCGATTGATTTTGCAGCGCGGCATAAAATCCCATTTGTGGTCATCAAAATATCGGGATTAGCGCGTTTTGAACTTTTGGAAAAAATGCAATCGGGCAATGAGTGGACTGAAGCAGAGCAAAAAGAGTATTTCAATGCGTCCAAAAGAGCCGATGCGATTTGCCACACGGCACGCGATAAAGGCATTATGATACTCATTGATGCCGAAGAATCGTGGATTCAAGAGACGATTGATAAAATGGTGAATATCTTAATGGCGCGGTATAATAAAGACAAAGCAGTGGTTTTCAATACTTTACAAATGTATCGAAACGATGGTTTAAAACAATTACAAGCCGCGTTTCAATTATCACAAGCCCAAAATTACATCCTTGGTGTGAAATTAGTGCGCGGTGCGTACATGGAAAAAGAACGGAATCGCGCCGAAGAGTTGGATTATCCTTCCCCTATCAATCCTGATAAGGCAACAACCGATAAAATGTTTGATGACGCGCTCCTTTTTTGCCTTGAACGAGGTAAAAAAATGGCAATTATGAATGCGTCCCACAATGTAGCCAGTAATTTATTGCAAGCGGATTGGATGGATTCGCATCAGATTCCGAAAAATCATCCCCATTATTGGTTTGCGCAACTGTATGGGATGAGCGATAATATTACATTTCATTTAGCTGCGAATGGTTACAATGTTGCCAAATATGTGGTTTATGGCAGCGTTCAAGACGTTACGCCGTATTTGATTCGGCGGGCGCAGGAAAATACAGCCGTTACAGGCGATATGAGTCGAGAATATCGTTTTATCCAAAAAGAATTACAACGTCGTGGTTTATAATAAGTTATAAATAAATTAAAGCATGAATGATTTTAATATTGCGACCCCTGCGGTTTTATTTCCCGCGATTTCGCTATTGCTTTTAGCCTATACGAATCGTTTTTTGGCGATTGCCAATTTAATCCGCAGTTTGAAAGAAAAGTTTTTAGAAAATCCAGCAGATAATTTGCTTTTGCAAATCCGCAATTTGCGGCGGCGGGTTTATATCATTCGCAATATGCAATGGTTTGGAGCTTTTTCACTTTTTTTATGCGTAATTAGCATGTTTTTCGTGTTTGAACACCGCATTGAAATGGCAAAAAATATTTTTTCATTGGGCGTTTTGTCGTTATCGATTTCGCTTGCACTTTCTTTACGGGAGATTCACCTGTCGGTGAATGCACTGAATATTGATTTGCAAAGCATTGAAAAGCAATTGGGTAGCGAAAAAAATCGATTGCCTTTAGATTTTTTTTGAATTCATCATGGCTATAAGGTAGCGCATCATTCCATTTTTTTTCGGCGCATCAATTGCCCCACATTATCTGGAAATTTTAAAACAATTTCAAATTTTTCAGCTAATTTCGGAACATCATCTGCGGACGCATAATAATATTCACAATCGGTATTTGATTCAATATTCATGTGAAAAGGTGGCGAATTAATCCATGCATATTGGCGCGTTTTCCAATAAAAAGCAATCGACGGTTGAAAAATCCAACTCATATCTAAGCGAATTAGATTGGTGTCGCCTTGTGAAAGCCGTTTGGAACGTTCTTTTTCCATGAAATCCAACACTTCAAAAGTATGATTATCATAATACCATTCTCGATAACTGCGTAAATGGCTGCTTCGCAAGGTGTGATACATAGCGAAAATCGTAATTATAATCAACAAACTGCGCCCTGCAATGGGTTTTAATTTTGATAAAATGACGGCTGCAAAGGGGAAATTCATTGCCAATAAAGGATAGAAAAACAAGGCGGTTCTATCAATTACGTATTGATTGCCCAATAAGTGAAATTGTAAAATGACGCTCATCGCCGTCATACTGAATAGCGCGAAAAGCCAAAATGCAGGCGTTTCAACTGTTTGAATTTTTATATTTTTAATGTTTAAAATATTGTTTGTCAAGATTAAAACAAACAAAACGATTAATAAATCTGCAAAAACATCAAAAGTACGCGAGTCAAAATAGGCTTGGCTGAATAAAGAATTGTTTAAAATAGAATGAATCGTATCTTCCAAAAAACCTTTCGTCCCGTAATAAGCAATTTGATTATCGCGCAAAATTGCCGTAATGGGTTTATAAATCAATAAAATTGTTAAAAGGACACTTATAATTTGAATGAAAAAACTTTTTTTAGCATTCGTTGAAACACCTAAAAGATTGTAAACCAATAAGATAGCTTGAAAAGCTAACCAAAAATGTAATAATCCAAATTGGGCATACACCGCCAAACTTGCCCAAAACAATCCTATTGATAATGATTTTTCAATTTTAAAACAAACATATTGTGTTGAATGATAGGTTGCGCCCATCATGCAGGCAATCGCTATCCCATACCCGCGAGCCAATGAAAAAAAATCTAATAAGTAGGGATTGCATATCAAAACACTTAACATTGCCCATTGATACCAACGCGTTTCATCTGTTTTAAATACCGATTCAGCCAATCGAAAACAAAAGTAAAAATAAACTATAAATGAAATTAAAACAGGTAATCTGCCTGATAAGGTATTCATTCCAAATAGATTACAAGATAATTTACACAATAACGTATTTAAAATATGATTATTCGTATAAGAACTTTGATACGCCATCAAATCCCAAATCGGTTGTGGCGTGAGTTGCATGACGGTATAAACTTCATCATGTGTAATCTGCACGATTGCCGCCTTGCAACAAAGATAGGCAAAAGCAAACAGCCCAACCAAACATGGAAGGGCATTTTTTTTCAAAAAAACAAAATTTAGCATCGTTAAAATATTTTTTGTCCATATTTAATTTTCCGTCAAGCCGTTCAAAGATTGGATTACGGACTCAAATGCTACTAATTCTTGTTTGGTAGGAGCCCGTTTTTGGACATTCATCGCCACAGAAAACCCATTTTGAAACTTTTTGCCCGGATTGATGTAGCAAATGTACTGATAAAAACGGCTTTGCAAATAAACCACTTTCGCAAAACAAGCATAATTTTTATGCTTATATTTAACATCCTTCACTTGTGCGGTCGGAAATTCGCGTTTGTAACCGTTCACATCGTGATTTAAATCATCTATGGTGTTTTCATCCTGTTTTTTGAACAGCAAAACTTGGATTAACGCGCCACCCGCCGTCAATGCTTGTTCATTTTCATAAAACACAATGTTTGAAAAAAAGTCTTTGGCGCGTTCTTTATCGCCTGTCCACCGTTTCGGCTCTTTGACCGAGTACGCGTAACCACTACCTGTGACCTGCATCGTCGCAGTGTCAAGCGCGGGCGCGAAATACGATTTGGAAGAATCGACTGATTGCGCCGCGCTTTCAAGGCAGCTACCCATCCAAAAAATCAATCCGAAAAGAGGCATTTTTGTCATTTTCAAGCAAAATTTGAGTTAAATCAAGGTAAAAAACGGTTCAGTTACAAATCTTGTCCAAAAATAAACCTTTCTTTGGAATGTGGCAACAACCAAGTTACCTATTATTTTAAGTAAGCTATATATTATTTTTTGTTTTAAAAAAATCAATCGCTTTGCGAACCGACCCTTGTTGTTGCAAGAGTTCATGCGCCGTTTTTTCGTCCAATTGCAGGGCTTCCATAACCATTTTCGTCCCGCGTTGAACCAATTTTCGATTTGCCAACTGCATATCGACCATGCGATTGCCCTTGACGCGCCCCATTTGAATCATCAAAGTCGTCGAAATCATATTCAAAACTAATTTGGTTGCCGTCCCTGATTTTAATCGGGTACTGCCCGTAACAAATTCGGGACCGACCACGATTTCCATTGGAAACATCGCCGCAGCAGCCACAGGCGAACCTATATTGCAAACAATGCAGCCTGTCAAACAGCCTGCTGTCTGCGCCGATTTCAACCCGCCCATCACATAAGGTGTTGTCCCAGAAGCCGCAATTCCGACCACAATATCTTGTTTATCAATGGAATACACTTGCATATCTTTCCATGCTTGCTGTAAATTATCTTCGGCAAATTCGACAGGATTGCGTAAAGCATGGTCTCCGCCCGCTATCAAACCGATGAACCAATCTTTCGGCGCGCCAAAAGTCGGCGGAATTTCGGAGGCATCCAGCACGCCCAAACGCCCAGATGTACCTGCACCTATGTAAAAAATTTTACCGCCGTTGCGCATGCGCACCATAGCAGCCGCAAGAAAAGCCTCTATTTGCGGCAATGCTTTTTGCACCGCTTGTGGCACCGAGCAATCTTCTTGATTCATCGCATGCAGGAGCTGCGAAATGTTTTTAGATTCTAAATTATCGTAATGTGAATTGGATTCAGTGGTCAATTGCATTCAAAAAAAATTAGGTTGGTGATAGTAAAAAGATTGCTTTTTAATTGAAAACGCCTACAAAGCATGGAATGTTTATATATAATCAAAACAAAAATATTTAGATGTGGATTTTATGGATTTATTGGATTCTTTGGATTTTTATACTTTGCGTCGGGTGTTTTTGCGATCCAATGGGAACACGGATAACGCGGATGGGGCGAATTTTCACGGATTTTTTCCTGAATTGGCACTGAATTTCAAAAAAAATCCGTGCGAATCCGCCCCATCCGCGTCATCCGCGTTCCAATCGTATCCAAAACCACCCGACGCAAAGTATAAAAATCCAAAGAATCCATAAAATCCACCTCCGAATGAAGGTACTTTCACAACTTTTGAGCATAAAATTTGTTTATTTTTCAAAAAGTTCTTATTACAAAGACTCGTTCAAACCATATACATCTATAAAAATTCAAATATCATGCAAGATTCAACTGCCGTCAGCCGCAAGCGAGACCATATTGATTTGGCATTTCGCTCTCAAATCGGTGCGACAGACCCGCGTTTTTATTACGAACCACTCTTTTCGGCGCATCCCGATGCCAATACATTGAAACCATTCGTTTTTTTAAACAAATCGTTTAAAATTCCGATGTGGGTGAGCAGCATGACGGGCGGCACGGCGAAGGCGCGGACGATTAATCGCAATTTAGCAAGGGCGGCACGAGATTTTGGTTTTGGGATGGGTTTGGGTTCGTGTCGGCAATTGTTGTATGATAAAGAACATTTATCTGATTTTGATGTGCGGCATTTGATAGGCGATGATTTGCCGTTGTTTGCGAATCTTGGGATTGCGCAATTGGAACGGATGATAGCGCATCATGAAATTCATGAAATTCAAAAATTAATGGATACGTTGCGCGCTGATGGTTTGATTATTCACGTCAATCCGATGCAAGAATGGTTACAACCCGAAGGGGATAGGTTTAAAAAATCGCCGATTGAAACCATTGAAACGATTTTAGAAAAGATTGATTGTCAAGTGATTGTGAAAGAAGTTGGGCAAGGTTTTGGTTATCATAGTTTGAAGCGATTGTTTCAATTGCCTTTGGCAGCAGTTGATTTCGCGGCGAGTGGTGGTACGAATTTTGCACAAGTGGAGCTGTTGAGAAGTGATGCGGAGCAACAACATTTATATGAAAAATTAGCCCATTTGGGACATACGGCGGAAGAAATGGTTGGTTTCACGAATCAAATTCAACTTGAATTGGGTGACGCAATGCGATGTAAGCAAGTCATTATATCAGGAGGGATTCGTCATTTTTTGGATGGTTTTTACTTGATGAAAAAGTTGAATATGCCCTCTGTCTATGGACAGGCAGCAGGGTTTTTAAAACATGCACAAGGAGATTATGATGATTTATGCAAATATGTAGAAGCTCAAATCAATGGATTAGCATTGGCAGAAGCGTATTTACGCATTCGATAATGGTTTGAATTAGGATTTTTAGGATGTATTGGATTTTTCAAGATTTAGGAATCTTGAAAAATCTAATACATCCTAATTCAAACCGTTATTCATTGAGATTCCAATCATAATCCAGATAATTAATATTGGTATTTTCCGACATTTTGATATCCGAATACTGATTTATAAACTCAAACAACAGTTGTTTTTTGGTGAAATCGCCCCGATACCATGAAAAAATTTTAGATAAGGCTGCTTTTTGTGTTGAAATTTGATTGCGAACACCATCATTTAGGAAACTTCGGGCTTGTTGAGTCAATTGTGTTTCCAACTTTTCAGCCGTGTATGCCTCATTCAACAATTTCGGACACGATTTAGAAGCACAATTCACCGCAAAATGAATACGCGGCTCTGAAAATTGAGCGCGCAAAATGCCATGCTCAATATTATTAAGATGATATAACTTATTTTCAATCGGAATCAGTTCCATTTGCCATACATCATTTACAAACGGAATCCCAGATTTGATAGATTTAATACTTTTCACAGGATAATTTTTGAGAATAAGTTGCACAGTGTAAGCATTATACGTATTAATCCAATATGCCATTTGTTCAGATTTTGTCCAATTTTTATCATTCGGGTAGCCTTGTGCAAGTTGGTTTAGATACCCTTGAAACGCCAAACTATCGGCAAGTAGCCCCTTGTAATTGACCACACCTGTCGCGCTAACATGTTTTTTTAACAAACCCTCCCACACGTCGTGGCGAATCGGTTTCGAGTCAGAACGATGCGTTTTGACCGCAAAACAGGCATTACAACTCGTGATGAGGAGCATCATATAACTCCAAAAAAAAACCTTTTGTGAAAATCTCATGGTGTTTTTTTTACAAAAATTTAAATTAAATGTAAATTTGTTATAATCTATAATTATTTATGCCCGAATCATATCGTTTAAAAAATGCACATCCGATTTGCAAAAATGCAGAAGAAATTGTAACCAAAATATCGGCTTCGCGCAATGCAGAACGCATTTATTTTGCTTACAAAAATTCTCGTATTGGCTGCCTTCGATTTGGACATGGAGAGCGGTTATTGATAGCCTTTCATGGTTTTGGCGACCGCGCTACCCTGTTTTTGCCTTTACAGGAGTCGCTCGAACCGCATTACACGGTGTATGCGGTGGATTTGCCGCATCACGGGCATACACAATGGCGCGAATCTTTTTTCAATAAACGGGATATTAAACGCATTATTTCGACGATTGCGGAAATGGAAAATAAATATAGTTTTGAGCTCATGGGTTATAGTTTTGGGGCGCGCATCCTTCAACGCATGGTTTGGGAATTTGCACCGCGCCTCGACCGCCTTTTTTTACTCGCGCCCGACGGTTTTAACACCAAAGGCATGTTTGAAATTTCGATGATTCCGCGCCCTATTCGGTACGCGCTCTGGTGGATTTTAAACAAACCGTTTTGGTTTTTACGCATTTTGACTTTTTTCAGAAAATATAAGTTGATTAATGAATTTATATATGATTTTACATTTAAACATTTGGGACGGGTGGAACGGCGGATGCGTTTATTTTCATATTGGCTTTCGATGGATGATTTTGTGATTCCGATGCAGCGCGTTTTGGATAAATTGCAACGCATTAATATTCCAATTGAATTGTTTTTCGGTGAAAAAGACCCAATTGTACCGATTGCTACAGGTCGAATGTTGGAATCTGAACTGCCTGCTTCCCGATTACATGTTTTAGACGCAACTCATAAATTGATTTCGCCTGTCTTGAATGGATTATTAAAAAAAATATTGCAAGTAAACTGACTATACAAGATAACCATACAATACGACCTTTGGAGGTTTTCAAATCCTCCAAAGGTTTGATAATCAATTAATTGTAATTTTTATAGAAGTTGCGAATCACATAATTAGTTTGATTCTTTTGATATTTGTAAAACAATTCTAAAAGGATAGAAGCTGCCTATCAATTGCATTCATCAAAATCGCGCACAATCTTCATCAACATAATCAAATCGCTGTGAAACTCTTGAATTAAATCAAAACTCACATTCGATTGCCACAAAACGGGTTCTAAAATATCTTTTTGCTGCGCAACGGCGATGTAAATATTCGCATCAATGAACGAAACGTGCATATCTTTTCCTGTCGTATCGTGGTATTTGAGCAATAATTTTTGCATATCTTCCGATAAAAATCGTTTTACATTCGCGTCAGGCGTGCAGTACACCATGAAACTTTCTCGAAAACGAACATTTTTTATCAGTTCATACGGTCGAGCATTGGATTTTAAGTTAAAATCTTTCAAGGCATCCAAATAATATTGCTTCAAATGGCGTGGCAAAATAATCATTTGACCCGTAATCGAAATAGGCGATTTCGCATGTAGGAAAACGCCGCGAAAAACATTGTCCAACCGATTCAAAACAGGGGACATTTTTTTGACCATCAATTCGCTCAACTCAAATTCTAATTCGCCGATTTTACCTGTGATATAATCTTCACCCACATAATCAACGCCGCGTGCAGCAAACAGTTTGCTTTCAAAAAAAACTTTGGGCGCAATCGAAGCATTTTCTTTATATTCCAAAGTGCTGTAACTCACATCATTATCTATGAAATCTAACACTAAATTAATAATTTTAGGTTTGAAAACATGTTTGAATTTTTCCAATTCATAATACAAAAAAGTAATGTACAACACAACAGGTATCATCAATATTAAAGTGATGACAAAAATACCAATATAAAGTTGTAAAAATATGATACCTAAAATAAGCAAAAATGAGACGGCAAGTAACAACAACAGTTGATGCCGTTTGCGCTCCATGCGCATCAATTCGGGGTGAATTGTATGATTATAATACTGCCGCAAATCGTCGGGCAGGTACGGGAGCATTACTGACATAGCATGTTAGTGTATTAAAAATGGTTTGGTTTTGGTTGAATCATTTCTGGATTTTTTGTGGTTTGAATGAGGATTTTGGGGATTTATTGGATTGATTTTATAAAATGAATCCAATAAATCCCCAAAATCCTCATTCAAAACCAATTATATAGCACCTTTTCGTTTTTCGTAATCCGTTATAAACTCATTGATTACGCTTTGGACTAAATCTTTCATAAAGGCTCTTTCCATCTTGGCAATATTTTTCAACTTGTCGATTTTAGCCGATTCAAACAATAGGGTAATCCGCTTGACCGCAGCATGTTCCATGCCCGCCAAACTCGTCTCCATTGTTTGCCGAATCAACGCGTCCAAACCGCTTAACGGTTTCTTAAATTGCCGCGTACTCTCCTCAAACGGGTCGTCTTCAATGCCGACAGACCGTTTGATTCTCGTAACTCGTTCTTCGACGGCTTCCGACATTGCATCGCGGAACAACGCGTCCAAATCCGAAGTAAAGTTTTTAGTCGTCGCTTTTTTGTTGAATGCGGAAGGTTCAAGCGGCGCGGCTTCTACTGCTATGGGAGCGATGTCGTCAGACATGATTTTGACAGGTTCTTCTTCCGCCCTGCCGAAAATACTGTCGAAACCGCCTGTAAATCTTTTTTTACTCACCTTATTTTGAATGAAGCATTAATTTTAAATCAACTTTATAAGTTGTTTAAAATCAATATTTTAAGCAATTACGGCTCCTTCGACCCGCATTAAAACTTCTTTTGCCAACGATAAATAATCTTCTGCGCCCGAACTGCGGGGCTGATAGGCAAAAATATCTTTGCGTTGTGCAGGTGCTTCTGCTAACGCAACGTTATCCCGAATGTAGGTTTTAAACACTTTTTCACCAAAATATTTGTGAATTGTTTCCACTACATCGCGATTTAAAACGCGCCTTGCATCGTACATCGTTGCAATTACGCCGCCAATATCCAAATTTTTGTTTAATCTAAATTTAACTTTATCAATCACTTGTTTTATTTTAGCCAATCCTTGTAGGGCTAAAAACTCCGTTTGCAACGGAATTAATACGTATCGACTGCTTGTCAACGCGTTTAACGTCAACAAACCAAGCGACGGTGGGCAATCTAACAAGATGTAGTCGTACTGGTCAATCACGGTATCAAACAATTCGCGCAAAATATACTCGCGTCCTGCCTCATTAATCAGCTCCATTTCCGCGCCCGATAGGTCGAGCGATGACGTGATGACATCCATATTCGGCTTTGCGGTGTACGGTTGCAATTCGCCTTCGCCGCGCAATGCCTCATAAATCGTAATTTTTTGACGCGGAATGCCGAGCGATAGCGTCAAATTTGCTTGTGGGTCGAGGTCGATGAGCAATACTTTTTTGCCCAATTCGACAAGTCCTGCACCAATATTAATGGTACTCGTGGTTTTACCGACTCCGCCTTTATGATTTAGCAATGAAATGATCGTCCCCATAGTTTTCTGCTGTTCGTTTGGAGCAGCGTGACTCGTGTGATAGATGAAAAAAGGTTGTTATACTATAAAATCTGCCGTAAAAATAATCTTTTTTTGGATTATTTAGGAGGATTTGCAAAGTTTTACAATTTTTTTTAGGAAAAGTTGCAAAATGCGGCTTGGATTCTTTTGGGGACTTGGATTCTTGGGATTTATAGGATTCGTTGAATTAGAAAATACTAAAAATCTTCGTACGAAGTCAAGGGGGTGATTCAGCATCAGAACCCTTCAAGGTTTCTGATGCTGAATCCCCCCCTTTGCGCACTATGTGTTTGAATACCAATTTACAAATTCAAGTAAACTATCATATGTATCTATTTGTGGTTCATAGCCTAATAATGTTTTTGCCTTATCAATATTCATCGTCAAGCTGTATCGCAAAATCCCAATCCCGTAACAGGTCAATGCAGGTTCTTTATCGGGCATCCATGTTTCATGTACGCGCTCACTCAACCATGCCGCACTGTATGCAATCGGATAAGGGATTGATTTTAAAGGCTTTGTAAGATTCATCGTCTTCAAAATAAAATCAATTGCCGTCCAAATCGGTTGCGGATTGCCATCCGTGATATTAAAAATTTGTCCATTGCAACGCTCATCCGCCCGCATCGCTAATAAAGCGGCTTGTGCCAAATTTGCGATAGACGTAAAATCAGCCTTATTTGCGCCATCGCCAATGATTTTCAACTTGCCTTGATGATACGCCGTTAACACACGCGGCGCAATGACCGTATCGCCCCGCCCGACAATTGCTCGCGGACGAAAAATCACGGCAAATAATCCTTTCTCTTGCGCGTATCGCCGAACCAAACATTCGGATTCATATTTTGTTTTGGTGTAATGATTAACCAATTCATAATCAATGGGTTCCGATTCGCGCACGTTAAAGCGATGTTTGAAATTGAAATAAACACTGGGCGTGGAAATGAAAATAAATCGTTTCACCTTTGTTGCCACCGCCGCATCTAAAAGATGACGGGTCGCAACCACATTCGATTGATAAAAAGAATCATAACTGCCCCAAGGCGAACTCTTCGCCGCGACATGCACCACCGCTTCAAATTGCCCTTTTTGCAACAAAGTGTCTGTAAAAGATTTGTTAGAAAGGTCTCCTTGCTCAATTTGCACCCCTTTGGATTGCCAAAATTGAATTTGTTTAGGATTCCGACCTGTGCCAACTACATTTCCAACACCATATTGTTGTCCAAATGCTTCCAAAAAACGACCACCGACAAAACCTGTCGCACCTGTAATCAGTATTTTCATAGATTGAATTTTTAATCGAATTAGGAGAGGATTGCTACACATTTGCCCAAATGCTCCTTCAAAAACTCAAATATCGGTACTTTGTTTTGTAGTCTGTGAAATTATGCGTTTTTTTGCACAGATAAGCAGCTCACAAATAGATTTGCGCCACAAATTTCGTAAATTTTTCAAATTTACGAAATTTTAGGTGCAAATCCTATTTTGCGCCACAAATTTCGTAAATTTGAAAAATTTACGAAATTTTAGGTGATTCTTTAAATAATAATTTAAAAAAGAATATGTTTTATATATGGATACAAACCTCGACCAAGCCTATTGGGAAAATCGTTATCAACAACAAGATACGGTTTGGGATTTAAAACAAGTCTCGCCCCCTTTGAAATTTTATATCAATCAATTGAAAAACAAGGATTTACGTATTTTGATTCCCGGTTGTGGCAATGCACATGAAGCGGCATATCTGCTCGAAAGGGGTTTTACGAATATCACGTTGATAGATATTGCGCCAACGATGGTGGATGCTTTAAAAGAACAATTCAAAGCGCGTCCGGCTATCAAAGTCGTCTTAGGTGACTTTTTTGAACATCAAGGCGCGTATGATTTGATTTTGGAACAAACCTTTTTTTGTGCTTTAAACCCTATTTTGCGTCCTCCATATGTTGAAAAAATGCACCACTTATTGGTTGCCAATGGAAAATTAGTAGGTGTTTTGTTTCAAGTGTTTTTTGAAAAAAACCCACCTTTTGGCGGCTCGAAACAGGAATATGTACCTCTTTTTGAACCTTTTTTCAACATTAAAACCCTTGAAAATTGTGAAAATTCATGTCTCAAAAGACAAGGGAGTGAATTATTTATGATTTTACAAAAAGGTTGAAATGACCAATATGGATACATCATGCGTTGACGCAAATTCTTATATTAAAACGATTGAGAACTTAACAAAGTCAAGTTATATTTATATCCATAAGTTGTGAAACTTCTAATAAAATGTTATAAATTTGTAACGTCGTCGAGATTTAAAATCTCAATGACATTATTGTTGTTTTAAAAATCAATCATTGTATGAAAAATTTACAAATCAAATTAGCAGCACGCCCGCAAGGGATGCCGAAACGCAGCGATTGGGACATCGCTACGCCCGAAACTACGCCCTTAGCCGCAGGAGATGTGTTGGTTAAAATCGAATATATTTCACTCGACCCTGCGATGCGCGGATGGATGAGTCTGGGCAAATCTTATATTCGCCCTGTGGATATTGGGGAAGTGATGCGGGCAGGCGGTGTAGGCGAAGTCGTTGATTCTCAAAACGATAAATATAAAATTGGCGATAAAGTGACGGGCGGTTTTGGGGTTCAACAATATTTTCACGCGGTCGGCGGGAAAGGTTTGACCAAAGTAAATACCAAATTAGCTCCATTGACAACGTATTTAGGAACGCTTGGCATGGTGGGCATGACAGCGTATTTTGCCCTTTTAGAAGTCGGTCAACCTAAAGCTGGTGAAACGGTGGTGGTTTCGGGTGCGGCGGGTGCGGTCGGAAGCATTGTTGGGCAGATTGCCAAAATCAAAGGTTGTCGCGTAGTGGGCATTGCAGGTGGTGCGGATAAATGCGCTCATTTGGTACAAAATCTTGGTTTTGATGCCGCTATAGATTACAAAAATGGAGATTTGAAAGCACAATTGCGCAAAGCCTGTCCTGATGGCATTGATGTTTATTTTGATAATGTGGGTGGCGAAACCTTGGATATTTGTTTAGCAATGATTCGGATGCACGCACGGATTGTGATTTGCGGGGCGATTTCTCAATATAATAATACAGACCGCATCAAAGGACCATCTAATTATTTGGCATTATTGTCGGCGCGGGGACGGATGGAAGGTTTTGTCGTATTCGACCATGCAGCGCGTTATGGCGAAGCCATTGCCGAAATGAGTGGCTGGATGAAGGAAGGACGCTTGAAAGAATCGTTCCATATCGTAGAAGGTATTGAAACATTTCCTGAATCGTTATTGATTCTGTATCAAGGAGATAAGACTGGAAAATTGATTTTAAAAGTGTGATTTTTGAATTACGATTTATAGGATTATTAAGATGATTAGGATTTAAAATCCTAATCATCTTAATAACTCATGTTGCGCAAGCCTTTTTTGGAGGCAACTATAATTTCGGTTTAGAGAGAATCGGTTTCGGAAACCTTGAAGGTTTCCGAAACCGATTCCTATCAATCCTAATTCAAAAACTTCCATTACACGTATATTTCTTGAATCGCTTTTTTATATTTTTCCAAAATCACACGCCGTTTCAATTTCATTGTTGGAGTCAATTCCGCCTCTGAACCATCCGCTTTGACAGGTTCCCAACTATCTGCAATTAAAACAAATTTTTTGATTTGTTCTACTTTACTGAAATTCGGATTGTATTGATCCACTGCTTTTTGGAAAGCGGCGATGACCGCAGGATTTTTAAGGGCATCCGCCATATTTTTCCATTCCACCGAATGACTTTTACACCAATCGCGCAATGCTTCTACCGCAGGAACGATTAACGCAGACACAAATTTCTGATTTTCGCCTAAAACCATTACTTGTTCAATCAAAAAATGCTCTTTCAAACTGTTTTCAATCGGTGCAGGCGCGACATATTTACCACCAGATGTTTTAAACAATTCTTTTTTGCGGTCTGTAATTTTCAAAAAAGGCTTCCCATCTTTTTCCACGAATTTGCCCACATCGCCCGTACACATCCAGCGTTTGCCGTCCATCATCTTGATAACTTCCGCCGTTTGCACAGGTTTGTTGTAATAACCCAACATCACATTGCGCCCTGACGCGATAATTTCGCCTTCACCTTCCCGATAATTGCCGTCAGACGCATCAATCCGCACTTCCACTCCATTAATAACAGGACCGACCGTACCCAATAATGCCATATTCGGCTTATAACCACTAATCGTAATACCGGGCGAAGTCTCCGTCATACCATAACCTTCCCGAACGGGAATGCCCGCCGCCGAAAACGTGCGCGCAATTTTGACAGGACAGGCAGACGCGCCCACCAAAATCCCAACAATATTGCCGCCCAAAGCCTCCCGCCATTTGGAATAAATCAATTTATCTGCTAAGTTGTGCTGCAAACCGCGAAAACCTGAATATTTTTTATCATATTCATAATCATTCGTCAATTTCAACGCCCAGAAAAACAATTTTTTCTTGATGCCTGTCAATTCCAATCCTTTATTATACAATTTTTCATATACTTTTTCCAACAAACGCGGAACGGTTGTAAAAAATTGAGGTTGTACAGATTTCAAATCACCTGTGTCGCCGCCCAAATTGTCAATGCCCGTGAATACGACATTTGCGCCAATATACAAATAATTGTAAGCACAAACACGTTCAAAAATATGGTTCAAAGGCAAAAAACTCAACACTTTCGCGCCCGCCCCAATCGGCATCAACGGTTGTACGGATTGAATATTGGAAACGATGTTATCATGGGAAAGCATCACGCCTTTCGGGTTGCCAGTCGTGCCAGACGTATAGATAATGGTTGCCAAATCCTGTGCATCCACATTGGATTTGATGCGATTTACCGCGTCTAAATCTTTCGTATTGCCCAAAAGATCCGTCCAAGATTGGGCATAGTTGACTTTATCAAATGTATAAATCGTTTTCAATGAAGGCACTGCAAGTTGTGCTTGTTGCACTTTTTTGAAAACACTTCCTGCGTCATCATCGCCCACAAAACACAATTTGACGGTCGCATCATTGAAAATATACTCATATTCTTTCGGGCTAATGGTGGGATAGACAGGCACATTTGCCACTCCAATTTGCATCATACCCAAATCCAAAGCCATCCACTCGGGTCGATTTTTGACAATGACCGAAGCGATTTTATCGCCCGGACGCAAGCCCAAACGCCATAAACCACAAGCCACTTCTTGCGCCAAGCGAGCGATTTCGGCAGTACTATACGACTTTTCCTGCCCTTTATCCCGATAGGTTAACGAGCGTTCCTGCGGGTATTTTTCATTTTGATAGTCGATGAAATCAAACAAACGTGTTGGATTCATAATTTTTTAAAACAATTTTGTTGATGTTGAATAATAAAATAATTCCTCATGCTTTTCAAGTGCAAGATAATATGTTTTTGCTAAATACAATCCTTTTTTTATGGATATGAGTGTTTTTTTATAAAAAACGAGGTCTATCAGGTGTGTTTTTCTTTTTTATCAACCTTATTTGCATTTTTTTTGCAATATTGCATCGTTTTTGAACAAAACAAATTTGCAAATCATGTACGATATTATTATCATAGGAGGTGGCCCGATTGGGTTAGCCTGCGGGCTTGAAGCGAAAGCGGCGGGATTTTCGTATCTTATTTTGGAAAAAGGTGCATTAGTGCATTCGCTCTATCAATATCCGTCTAATATGACGTTTTTTTCCACTTCGGAGCGTTTGGAAATCGGCGATATTCCCTTTGTTTCCAATCATTCGCGTCCGACACGGGCGGAAGCGATGGAATATTATCGCCGTGTGGCGCAATCTCGCGGGTTGAATATCCGTCTTTTTGAAAAGGTAGAGCAAGTAGAATCCATCATTGATGAAAATGCGTATCATGTAAAAACGGCTAAATCAACTTATTCGGCGAAAAAAATCATTGTTGCCACTGGTTTTTATGATATTCCTGTTTTGATGAATGTTGTAGGAGAAGATTTGCCAAAAGTGTATCATTATTACAAAGAGCCGCATTTTTATTATGGTCAAAAAGTGGTCGTTGTCGGCGCGAGCAATTCGGCGGCGGATGCGGCGTTAGAAATTTTCAGAAAAGGCGGCGATGTAACGATGGTGGTGCGCGGTACGGAAATCAGTCATCGGGTCAAATATTGGGTTCGACCTGATATTTTAAATCGGATTCAAGAAAGAAGTATTCAAGTTTTTTATCAATCAACCATTCATTCAATTCAGCCTAATACGGTGGCAATCAACACCTTAGATGGCATTCAAACGATTGAAAATGATTATGTATTGGCATTGACAGGTTATCAACCCGATTTTTCATTTTTGAAAAAAATAGGCATTCACCTTTCGGCAGATGCCAAATTGCATCCCACTTACAATGTTGAAACGCAGGAAAGCAATATGAAAGGGATTTATTTGGCGGGCGTAGTGTGTGGTGGCATGGATACGCATAAATGGTTTATCGAAAATTCGCGGATTCATGCAAACCAAATCTTAAAACATATTAAATCAACGTTAAAAGCCGTTTGACAAGGTTAAAAAACGTTAAAAAAGAAGGCTTTGACCTGCAAATCCGTAACAAATCAAGCATAGAATCGTCTTTTTGCTGAACTTTGAATCCTCATTCAGTCAATAACGAAATTTCATTTTAAACTTTAAAAGATTTGAACCATGCAAAAAATTGGACTTTTGACCGCTATGGTCGCGCTTTTTTTAACCAACCATTTGTTTGCGCAACGCGAACAAACTATTTTCAAAAATGCAGGCGGCTTGAGTGGCTTCTGGGCAGGTACGAATTATTACGGCTCGAATTTCGGAGAGCAATACGGCACGTATCAAGGCGGTTTTTGGGGATTTGAATTTGGAAAATCCTTGCTCATTGGCGGTAATCATTACAATATCAATGATGAACGCTTAAACAATAAAAATAATACCACGAATCGGTTTAATTTAAAATCCAATGGTTTGTTGGTTAGTTACGCGCTCCATCCTGAGAAAGCCATCCATCCAAATTTAACATTGGTCGCTTCTCGTGCTACCTTGAAGTTGAATGATGGTTCTACCGACAAAGTTTTCACGATTGAACCGACGATTGGCGCGGAGGCGAATGTGATGCGGTGGTGTCATGTGTCTGTGAATGGAGGGTATCGGTTTGTGACAGGCAGTAAATTAGCCAATTTCAATGATACCGATTTTTCGGGTGCGTTTGTAGAAGCCAAATTAAAATTTGGTTGGTCATGGAGTAATTCCAAATAATATATTGAAATTTTGTTTTAATTAGGAATTAAGATATACCTATTTATACTTTGCGTCGGGTGGTTTTGGGATACAATGGAAACACGGATGACGCGGATTGGGCTGATTTGCACGGATTTTTTTTGATTTTGCTTAGGTTTTGAAACTCCCGAAGTATATAAGCAGTTCAATTGAAAGAAGCGATCCAAAAGGTCGGCGAGGTTGCAACCTTGATTCTATCTAAAAGGTCGGCGAGGTTGCAACCTCGCCGACCTTTATTCGATATTAATAAATTGATTATCAATGAATTACATTTTGATAGCTTATTTCAACTCAACTATTTCTTGCTGTAATCTTGCTAAAAAGATTGCGGCAACAGTTGCAAAAAAGGCATCGCTTGCCCATAATCCAAGGTTGCATATTCTAAACCCAATCGCCTAATATGGTTATAATAAGTCCGATGTTGCTGATAATAATATTTCTCGGACTGCACAAACCAAGCCTGAGAACCCAATTTTTCTGCCAAAAACCATTTTTCTAATAAACGGGCTGTACGTCCATTTCCATCATCAAAAGGATGGATTTTCAAAAAAACAAGGTGTATCATGGAGGCAAAAAAACACGTTTCTTGAAAGCTTAAATCATTGATTATCAACTGCTTAATATCATCCTGTAATTTTTTTAATTCCATTTTAACCTGTTCGGGTGTCACTGCAACATATTCGAGCCGTCCATCATCTGTAATAACAAACATGTTACTCGTTCGTATTTTACCACGTTGCGAAACGACAAGGATGTTTTTGGTGATAAATTGATGGGCTTTTGAAAGATTTTTTGGATTTAAAGGATATTTTTGGGCAAAAGCATAAGCTGCATAAAGGTCATCAATTTTGCGGGTATAATCTGCTAAAAATTTGATACCCAATTTTTTATGCTTGATATAAGAATCTAATTCAATATTTTCACCTTCGATTTTAGAAGAAAAAACCGCAGATACAGAGGTGTAAAAACTAAATGTATCCGCAGATAAAGAGCTATCCACTAAATGATGGAAAATTTGCTCGGCATCTGGGCGCGCTTGCTTTTTGTAATCTGCCAAGAGTGCAGACGAGATAATTTTTAATTTCATTGGAATGGTGCATAATAGCAATTGCTTGATAAATTTCCCGACTACGAAATTTGATGGCTTTGTAGTCGAGAAATTTATTTCCCGACTACGAAGTTTTCTTATTTTAAGAGTTAAATTTAGAATAATCGCTAATACTTAATTCCGATTTTCGCCCTACATATTCAACATAATTGCCAATCATACTATTGCTCAAATTAGAATCTTGTATCAGGGTTTCCTCGCCCACCACACTATTCGTCACGACACTATTTTTTACGGTTGTATTATTTCCAATCGAAACATAGGGACCAATAATCGAATTTTCAATCACCGCATTTTCCCCAATAAAACAAGGTGGAATTACCACAGAATGTTTTATTTTAGCAGAAGGCATGACCAATTTTTCATGGTTTTTAATGTCTAACATTCGTTGATTGGCATGCACCACTGCTTCTTTATTGCCACAATCAATCCATTCTTCGATGATAGCGGTTCGGAATTTCGTACCTGCATTTTTCATGTTTTCCAACACGCTTGTCAACTGATATTCACCTCGTAATTTGATGTCGTTTTGAATCAAATAATCAATTTGTTGTTGCAAGTATTCGCCGCTTTTAAAATAATAAATGCCAACAATCGCTAAATTACTGACAAAATATTTTGGTTTTTCGACAAAATCTGTAATAATATTTCGCATATCAATTTTAACAACGCCAAATGCAGAAGGGTCTTCTACGCGCTGCGTCCAAATAATGCCATCTTCATTAGCATTGAAACGGAAATTCGCTTGAAATAACGTATCAGCAAAAGCTATAATACAATTTCCAGTAAGACTTGGCGCAGCACAGCCAATCGCGTGCGCAATGCCAAGCGGCACATCTTGTTTGTAAATCACGCCTTTTGCCCCAATGGAAGCCGCAATTTGAATCAAATTGTTTTCAACGGTTGCCCCAAATTCACCTGTAATGAAGGCAACTTCTTCAATTTTTCCTTGATACGCGCCTGCCAAATCTTCCACCAAGCGTTGCACAATCGGTTTCCCTGCTACACATATTAAAGGTTTCGGTACAGTCAAGGTATGCGGGCGCAATCGGGAACCTTTGCCCGCCATGGGAATAATGATTTTCATAAAAGAGCTGTTTTGTTTAAAAAAATATCCTACTGTAAACCAGTACTGCCAAAACCACCCGCGCCTCTATCGGTTGTAGATAACTCATTGGTTTCCAGCCAAGTAATGCGTTCATAACGGGCAATTACGATTTGGGCAACCCGTTCTCCCGGTTCAATTGTTTGTGGTTCGGAGGAGACATTGACCAAAATGACATGGATTTCGCCCCGATAATCGGAATCAATCGTGCCGGGAGTGTTTAAACAGGTCAATCCTTTTTTGGCAGCAAGCCCACTGCGCGGGCGTACCTGCGCTTCATACCCAATTGGCAACTCCATAAAAATCCCTGTTGGAATCATAAAACGTTGTAAAGGAAGGAGTTGTATTGGCTCTGCCAACACTGCGCGTAAATCCATGCCCGCAGCACCCTCTGTCTGATAACGCGGCAGCGCGTAGGCGGAGCGATTGATGATTTTAACTTTCATTTTTATAAATGACGACCTATGGTCTGAATTAGGATTTTTGGGATTTTTTAAGATTCAATTAGGATAAATCCTAATTGAATCTTAAAAATCCCAAAAATCCTAATTCAAACCTTAATTTAAATTATTGATTACCAAATGCAAATTAAAGACTATTTTAGAAACCGAGCGCGAATTTCTGGGGTTGGCAGCATACATTCCGCTTTTTTACCAAAAAATCGGTATCGATTTCGAGCGACCCAGTCGTATATAGCGTCTCGAATCGGTCTCGGCACTCCGATAAACGCATAAAACAACGCCCACACGCCTCCAAGCCCTTTCAAAATGCGCAAAGCTGCCGCCGATTTTTGATAAACCTTACCCGACTCTACCAAAATCACTGAATTATATTCTGTCGAAGATAATCCAAATTGTTTTAATATCAACGCACCAGCTTCTGATTGCAAGGCGGCAAATCGGAAATGTGCTTTTTTATCTTTTTTTAAAATAAACTGTACAAACGTGTCGCATAAATTGCACACCCCGTCAAATAAAATAATCGCTTCTAAATCGGAATTGCTCATGTTGCAAAATGAATTTATATATTATGAATCTTCGTCCAAACGAATTTTATTCCAAATTAAAGTTGGCTCAAAGCCTTTTCGTAAAAGAAAATTGGCAAACTGAGCCTTTCCTTGCCTCGTATCCTCATAATCCTGCTGCTTTTGTTCAAATAAACGGTTGAAGGTTGCTTGATACGCAGTGGCATCAATTTCTTTTAACGCAAGATTTATATTTTTTTCGCTGATATGTTTGCTCTTTAATTCCTGAAAAATACGTATCTTGCCCCACTGTTTGACGCGAAACTTGCCCCCTGCAAAGGCGATAGCAAATCGTTCCTCATTCAAGAAATTATTTTCAACGAGTGATTCGATGATTTGGTCTTGTAAATCGGGGTCATTGATTCCCAAATCAAAAAATTTAGTGTTTACTTCCTGCAAACAACGCTCTTGGTACGCACAATAAGATTGCAATTTTTGCAATAAGACGGCTGCTGATAATTCTTTTTTACGTTTTTCCAATTTTTTTGAAGATTTAGTTTTAACTCATTTTCAAGGCAAAACTAAGAAATTTTTTCAATAAAAGCCTAAAAAAGTCACTTTTTGTAAATTATTCTTTCATATATCAGCATAATACTATATATTTGCAAGTTGTTATTTAAAATCACAAAAAGATATTCTAAATATCCAATTTCACAATACTGTAATGCAAATCAGAATCACGACAGTTCAAACGGATATCGTTTGGCATAAAAAAGCCGAAAATCTTAAAACATACACAAAACTTTTGGAAAATATCGAACCCAATTCGACAGATTTGGTCATTTTTCCTGAAATGTTTACCACTGGGTTCACGATGGAACCCAAATCGATGAAAGAAAAACCCAAAGACGTAACGTATCAATGGATGCGTCAACAGGCAGAACGGCTTAATGCTGTTATTGCAGGGAGCTATATTTGTCGGGAGCAAAAGGAGGATTTTAACCGATTCGTGTGGGTTGAGCCAGACGGCAAATCCAGTCAATATGACAAGCGGCATTTGTTCGAGCATGCGGGCGAATCCTACATTTATACGCCCGGAAAGCGATTGCTTTATGCGCATTGGCGGAATTGGCTTTTTTGCCCTCAAATTTGTTACGACTTGCGCTTTCCTGTTTGGAGTCGCAATTTTAAATACTTGGGCATGGCAGCAAGTTATGATGTTTTGATATATGTTGCCAATTGGCCCAAGAGCAGGATGCATGCTTGGCGGTCTTTGTTGATTGCGCGAGCTATTGAAAATCAATGTTATGTGGTTGCTGTGAACCGAATCGGGGTGGATGGCAACCAGATTGAGTACTCGGGTGAGACGATGGTGATTGATTATTCTGGCACAGTATTATATTGTAAAGCGGACGAATGTGATGTGGCAACCCATACCTTAGACTACAAAGACTTATTCAACTTTAGACAAGAATTTCGGTTTCTGGATGGACAAGATATATACAAATTTATTATTAAATAAATTTATGGTTATTACCCAAAATATGCACCTAAAATTTCGTAAATTTGAAAAATTTACGAAATTTGCACCACAAATTTCGTAAATTTGAAAAATTTACGAAATTTGTGGCGCAAATCTATTTGTGGGTAAGGGACAGAGCATTTTTGTCAATTCTTTTACTTCAACTACTTCGTATCACACAAATATTATTTTACAATAAATCCATTTCCAAAAATATCGGTCGTGCCAACCAATCCTAATTTGCCCAAATCGTTTTCTGCCGACAAGATCATGCCTTGAGATTCAATGCCTTTCATCTTGCGCGGCGCGAGATTCGCTACGACAAGCACGCGTTGTTGAATCAAATTTTTAGGGTCGAAATGTTCCGCGATACCCGAGACAATGGTGCGTTTTTCAAAACCTAAATCAATGGTCAATTTCAATAATTTATCCGTTTTGGGAACGCGCTCCGCTTCCAAAATCGTGCCTGTGCGAATATCTAATTTTGCAAAATCTTCATACGTAATCGTTTGATTCAAAGGCTTATATTCAATCGGTTTCGGCATTTCAGGCGCAGGCGTTGCAAGGGTTTCTCGTTGAGAATCCTCCAATTTTTGGACTTGTGCCGCAATCACTTCATCTGGAATCCGCGAAAATAAATGCACGGGTTCACCAATCATATGACCCGTTTCCAATAAGACTTTGCCTTTCGACAACGTTTTCAAAAGGGTTGCCCATTCGCCTTCGCCGCGTGTGATTGGATTGATTTTCAACATTTTACGCATAGCATCCGATGTGAATGGCAAAAAAGGACGGACTGCCAAATTTAAAGCTGCCACAATTTGCAAACCTACATTCAAAACCGCCGCCGTACCGACAACATCCGTTTTAATTTTGCGCCAAGGCTCATTGAATTGCAAAAATTGATTGCCATAAGTTGAAAATTCCATCATCATTTGCAAACCACCTCTGAAATCATATTGCATCACTTTCTCCCCAATCGCCGTCATATACGTGTGAATGGTTTTCAATTCGGCTTCCAAAGTGGTTGCTTCTTGTCCGCCGCGTCCAGAGACCATTGCCGCTATTTTATTTGCCTCTGGCACTTTACCTTCAAAATATTTGTTGGTCAAAACCGTCACTCGATTCACAAAATTTGCCAAATTGTTGACCAATTCATTATTATTACTTTCTTGGAAACGCTTCCATGTAAATTCGGCATCTTGATTTTCGGGCATATTTTTAATCATATTGTACCGCAACACATCCTGTTTATCTGGAAAATCTTCCAAATACTCGTGTACCCAAACCGCCCAATTTTTAGAAGTAGAGATTTTACGTCCTTCCAAATTCAAAAATTGATTCGCAGGCACATTTCTGGGCAAAATAAAATCGCCATGTGCCGCCAAAATTGCGGGAAAAATTAAACAATGAAAAACAATATTATCTTTTCCAATAAAATGAATCAAGGCGGTATCCTTATCCTGCCAATATTTTTTCCAATCTTGGTTGTGGTCAATTGCCCATTGTTTGGTTGCGGAAACGTAACCAATTGGCGCATCCATCCATACGTATATTTTTTTTCCTGATGAATGTGGAATTTCAGAAGGGACATCAATCCCCCAATCCAAGTCGCGCGTCATCGCTCTTGGGTGCAAACCGCCTTCAAGCCAAGATTTGCATTGCCCAAGCACATGCGCTTTCCATTCAGTCGGGTCATGCAATTTTTTACCGTCCAAAGTGCCTGTCTCAATCCACGTTTTCAGCCAAGCCTCATATTTGTTTAAAGGCAAATACCAATGCGTTGTTTTTTTCATCACAGGCGTTGTTTTGCTGTACGCGGAACGCAAAGGCGGCAATAATTCCGTCGGACTGAGGGTCGAACCACACTTTTCACATTGGTCTCCATACGCATCTGGATTGGCGCATTTTGGACAAGTGCCAACGATATAACGGTCTGCTAAAAATTTATTTGCCTCTTCATCAAAATATTGTTCGGATTCCTGCTCTACAAACTCACCTTTTCGGAATAAAGTTCTGAAAAATTCTTGAGTCGTCTCATGGTGCAAAGGCGAAGACGTGCGGTGAAAAATGTCAAAATCAACGCCCATCCCTGTAAACGTTTGGCGAAACAGTTGGTCATATTTGTCAATAATCGCTTGCGGCGTGCTATTTTCTTTGGCAGCACGCAAGGTAATCGCCGCACCATGTTCGTCCGAACCACAAACCCAGACCACTTCTTTGCCCATCAAACGGAGGTAACGCACATACACATCCGCCGACAAATACGCGCCCGCTAAATGCCCAATATGCAGGGGACCATTCGCATAAGGCAAGGCAGAAGTAACTAAATATCGTTTAGGTGATTTCATTTTTATTCAATTTTTGGTGAAAAGAGGGCAAATATACGATGAATTGCGATACAATTGGAACGCGGATGACGCAGATTGGGCGGATTTTCGCGGATTTTTTTAATAAAAAATTCGCGAAAATCCGCCCAATCTGCGTCATCCGTGTTCCAATTGTATCGAAAAACTATCGTATGTGAAGTATAGCTTATGGATTCACTGCCCATTTTAAAAAAGCAGGCAATACTTTTTTCCACGTTTGCGGATTGTGTTCGCCGCCTTCGACTTCCGTATAGCGAATATCCTCATGCGGTTTATATCCTTTTGCCGATAATATATTGATTAAATCTAAGGTGTCATCAATTGCGTCAATAATTCCATTGTTATTTCGGTCTTCTGTTTCGTCATTTGTGCCTGTTTGCAACCAAAATTTCATATTTGGGCGCGGCGGACTCGCCTGCACTAAGGCGTGCGTGATGCGGTGTTTATCAGGATTGTCATCGGTTGCTTCCTCCGAACGCCACCAAAAAGAACCCGAAAACACGCCCACTTTCCCAAAAATCTTTGGATTGCCCCAAACCAAATCAAACGCAGACAAACCGCCCAACGAAAATCCTGCAAAAATCGTTGCCGACGTTTCGACTTTACACCGATACCGATTCCGTACCAAAGGCACTAATTCTCTGATAACGAATGAGTTATAATCTTTTGCCAAATCGCCTCTACCTTTATAATCGGGTTGACATGCCGTACCGTATTCGCGGATGCGGTTGTCAGAGGCAGAAACGGCGATTAGAATAAAGGGCGTAATGGATTTATCCGCAAACCCGTTTTCCAATACTTCGGGTACGCCGACCGCAGCCATATCTTGTCCATCATTGAAAAAAATAACGGGATACCGACTGTCTTTGTCTTTCGCATAACGCGGTGGCATCCACACGCGCACTTGCACCAAGCGGTCTAAAAACCGAGAAGGAATCGTCCATTGTTCCGTGATACACTTTACAACGTTGATTTTTTTGGGCGGATTGAAAAATCCAACTATTTTTTGAATGAGATTCATAACAAATGGTTAACCGTTGTGCAAATTTAGTGCTTTTTCGGGAATATTTAAAAAAAAAAATTCCTGCAACGATTTTCTTCCGTTGACATGTAACATAGGCTTTCTATGATTTAAAATAATTGTAACTATTGGGCTATGCGCTATTTAAATTCCCTTATTCCTCATTCAGCTAAGTAGTTACTTTTATTTTAAATTTGTTTGTCGTCGTTTGAAGAAGTGCATTTGCCACAGGTAATTCACATTGACTTTGCAAAAATGTTGCGCCCAACAATTATAAAATTAGTTAAAATCCTCATTACAAACGCCGCAAGCATCCTGAAATGCTTACGACGTAAGGTATCGTGTTTTGAAAGAAAAGCCGTAAAAACTACATCAAACCAATAGTTGCACAAAAATAAAATATATAAGTATTTGATTTAGTTATAGTTTAGTTAAAATGCTGTTAAGTAAACTATAAAATAGTGACTTGGATGGTTTGTAACACGAGGTGTTAAAATAAGCGAACGTATCCAAAATGGGTTTTGATATTCCGAAAATCAATGCTATTACCTTGTTCGCGCCCTACTCCCAGTCCAAATCCGAACAACCCAACAGGCGTTTCAAACGTCAAACCGCCCCCCAAACCTATCGGAATATCCTTTTTTTGCGTATTTTTAGTTCGATTTTCGAGCGCACTTATATCAGTGAAAAGATACATATAATTATTTTTCCCCAATAATAATCTATATTCTAAGGTTGAAACCAAATATCGTGTTGCGAAAATACTCAATTCATCAAAACCTCTTAACAATTTGGCTCCACCAATTCGATATTGTTCATTGCTTGCAATGGGGGCGGAGGTGAAAATCAAACCCGTTTGGAAGCCTATTTTTAAAACACTTCGTTGTAAAAAAGGTATATAATATTCAAAATTCGTATTGATTTTATATTGATAAGATTGCCGATTTATGGTATCATACAAGCGCGTAAAGTCAAAATCAGGCATTTTTGGGTCTTTCAAACTGACAATCGCCGTATTCGAGCGCACCTGCCGTAAACCTGCACTTGCCCGCAAAAAAAGTCCCCAACCGTTGCGCGGATTCAACCGATAATCCAATCGTTGTTGCCGATATTCCAACCCAAAAGCATTGGTTTGAACATCCAATCTATCTGGCAATTGACGACTTTCTATAATTTGTTTTTCATTGATAGTCAAGTTAGAAAGAGTCGTAACCTCCCAAAAACCTTTCCAATAATCTTCGCCTGCCAACCGATATTGTACCCCCAAATTGCCGCGTACATCTAACCAAATGCTATCTTGTTTCAACACTGAAAAAGCACCTTCTGCCCCAAAAGGCAAGTTGAACAAATAAGGAAAATTGGCATTTAACACCCATTTCGGACTTTGTGGAGTCAATTGTTCCATCAAAATGGATAATTGTTCTCCATTATTAAAACTATTCTGCAACGCTGCTTGTCCTGTGGCAGTGATGACAAATTTTTGTCCGCCTGTTGCTTGATTGGTTTGGGGCTGAATCCCCAAAATACCGTCAAAATGATTAGCAGGTTTATTATCCAAAAAGAGGCGAATCTTGGCTTCCGTGCCTCGAAAGGTGATGAGTGGTTTCGCTTTTTCGACCACGAATGGCAAGCTATTCAATAACTTAGATAGAGCGATTATTTTTGATTTATTGAAAATCATATTGGGATGAATATCCAAATAATTTTCCAAGTATTGCATGGATAAACGCGCTGTACCTTCCGTTTCCAAATTAGAAATCGTCATCAACGCACCTAAATCCAATCGCAATTGCGCACTCACACGCCCCTCTTGCAATAAGATGGAATCCAATCGAATTTGTGCAAAAGGATAACCTTGATTTTCTGCTTGCGTCAATAAGGCTTCTTGAATACGGCGTATTTCATTGAAATTAAATGTTTTACGATTGAAAAATTTTTCATTAAAACCAATCGCATTTAGAAAAGGGATTGGCACATTGCCGCGTTGCAAATGCGCCCAAAGGTAAGGTTTGCCGAGATGCAAGTGGGCTTTCCAAGTCGTTGTATTTTGGCGAAAAAACGTATCCAAAGCCGCCTCTAAAAAACCATCATCATACTGTTTTTGAACCCAATTAATGAGTTTATCCATCCAAAAAAGAGAATCGCCTATTGATACAAATTGTTTTTTAAAATTTTTATCAAACGTTATAGAATCATCTGTATTCGTAAAAGAGATGCTTAACGATTGTTGAGCGTTCAAAAAGGATTTCAAAAAAAAACATATCATCAAAATAGTGATAAACAATCGATTGGGGAGTATCCTACCTTGAAAAAAGGAATTTAAATCCATATTTTTACTTCATTCTTAAATGGAAAAGCGTATATTTGTAAACGTTTACAAATGAAAAAAAATATGATTTACGAATTTAATGGTTTTTGCCCTGTCATCCATGAGTTTTTTGAATAAGTTTCGGAAAATTGAAAATTATCCGAAACTTGTTCAAAAAACTTCATATGAATTATTTTCAGAAATGGTAAATTCCCCAAAACTTGTTGAAAATTTTTCATATGAATTGACTTAGGTTACACGCAAAAAACGTCAATAATCGTTTTCAACGCTACAAACATCGGTTCGCGTCCTTCTTTGGTCACTTCGGAATCTTCATCGTCCGCCAATGCGTCTTCCACGAATGCCAACAAGTCTTCTTGTGGATAATCTTTGAAAAAGACATCCGCTTTGTGCTGAAAAGGCTTGCTTTTCACAGGCTCCAACATTGCCCAATTGTCTTCTTCGGCAGCGTCCAAACGCGATGTCGAAACGGGAGCCAATTTTTTAGCGGTTTTTAGCACCGATTTCCAAATAACTAATGCCAAATAAAGCAAATATTCGCGTTCATCCTCCGTCAACAAGGCAATGTCTTCCGAAAAAAGATAGCTAAATACCGCAGGTTGCTGTTTGGAAAAGTCTTCAACGGCTTTTTCGTAAGCTGCGTCTGAACCTTCGTCCAACTTCTCAGCCACTGCTTCAATACTATTTTCTGATATCAACTTCATAATAAATGATTGGTTTCAATTCCTTTTACAATAATATCGCTCCTTCTTGATTGATAGGGGAGATAAACAATTGATTTTCAATTTTATGCGTATTAAAAATTTGCTGCATAACGATTCCTGCTTCTGCTGCCGCCAGCGTATTCTGACTCAATGCAAAGATAGACGGACCCGAACCCGAAATACTGCATCCCAAAACGCCATTCACTTTCAAAACGGCTTCCTGCACCGCGTAAAAATGCGGAATCAATTGCGCCCGTTGCGGCTCAATCACCACATCTTGCAACGACCGCCGTATCAAATCAAAATCACTGTTGTACAAACCCACTATAAAACCTGCCAAATTCGAGGTTTGTTGCACCATTTGCTTCAAACCGACCGTCGGCGATAAAAGATTTCGAGCATCTTTGGTCAAAATGTTAATTTTCGGATAAATCACGGTCGCATATAAACCTTTCGGCGTGTGAAGGCGGTGGACATCACTCGAATTTCGCGCCAAAATAATCCCGCCCAATAACGACGGCGCAACATTATCGGCGTGCATCGCGCCACTCGCAATGCTTTCGCCTAACACCGCAAACGGCAATAACGACCGTTTCGACAACGGATTTTTTAATAACTCATTGATTACCAATACAGCACCCGCCGCACTCGCCGCCGAAGAACCGAGTCCACTGCCAAACGGCATTTTTTTATGAATCTCCATATCAATCCCGCGTTTGGATTCGCCGAGATGTTCTAAAAGTTTCAAAGCAGCAAACCCTGCTGTATTTTTTTCGGGTTCCATCGGCAATTTGCCGCCCGTGATGCGCGTGATGCGCAACCCTTCATGCGCATCGGTCAATGCCACAACGATTTCATCGCCCGGCTTGTCAAGTGCGCAACCCAATATGTCAAACCCAACTCCAATATTGCCAATGGAAGCAGGAGCAAAAACTTTTATACCGTTTTTCACAATGTGGATGATTTTTTTTGAAGCGCAAAGGTAGGAAAAGGTGTCTATTTTTTTTGCATAACTTTATTTGAATTAGGCATTGTGGTTGCAAAAAGGATTTTTAAAATAAGTGCGCGGTAGGCGGCTTCGCCGCCCAAAAAGAAGGAGATAAGGGCGTGTGTGTTTTGTTTTTAAAATTTTGCTTCGCAAAATCTTAAAAACAAAACACACACGCCCTTAAAAAAACTTTTTGCCGCCGTAGGCGGCATTACCGCGCTACTTGGGTTAAATATACTCAACCTAAGTAGTTGATTTGAAATAAACGATTAAAACGCAAATAATTGATAATCAGTTCATTCGCATCGAATCAAGGTCGGCGAGGTTGCAACCCTATCCATTACCCACAGAATCAAAAAAGGTGCGTAGCACCGCAACATTTGTAGAAAAATGGAATTGGAACCCGCGTTGGAGGTGCGTCGCACCGTAACAATCGCACCATTTTTACAAATGTTACGGTGCTACGCACCTCCGAAACGGTTTATCCATTGTTTTTCTACAAATGTTGCGGTGCTACGCACCTTTTTATTTTGTAGAATTATTTGAATACCAATAATCATTCTGTGGGCAATGAATAGGGTTGCAACCTCGCCGACCTTCTGTAAAAAGCGCAAGTTTCGGAAACCTTCAAGGTTTCCGAAACTTAATGCCTATTGAATTACGATTTTTTTAACCGCACTGCCATTTTCCGCATTCACCCGCACAAAGTAAATGCCCGCAGGATAATTTACAGATAAATCAAGCGTTTCTAAACCTTTCACATCGTAAATAATTTGCATTTGTCTTCCAGTATGGTCGTAAATCACAACCGATTTCACGTCTAATAAAGTATTTTTAAAATGAAGTTTAAACTGACCTTGATTGGGATTCGGGCTAATGCTCACCGATTCATTCAAATTAATATTAATATCATCGCTTTTTGAAACAATCGCAGGCAATTCCGATAAAGCATTCGAGTACAAACCATTGTTTTCCGTTGTAACAAAAACCCGCGTCGTGACAAAAGTAACCGTACTGATATTAGAATAACTTGGCAAGTTAAATTGATTACCACCCGCAATCCAAGTCGTGCCATTATCGGAAGTCACTAATAAACCACCTTTGTAACTCGCAAATAGATAACCATTGTAAAAGCCCATTTCTTGAATTTTTGTTCCGTCCAAACCCATTAAAACCGTATGAGAGATGGTTGTCAGATTGGTTTGCCGCCAATTGACCGCGCCCATTTCTGAAACAAATACACCCGAACCGTCTGTTCCTGCAAAAATTTTAGTGCCATTTGTGGCAACAGCAGTCACTTTCTGATTCGTCAAACCTGTATTTTCAGCAACCCAAACGCCATTTGAAACCGATTTCGTAAAAATACCTTGTCCAAAAGTCCCAAGTAGCATTTTTGAATTGTAAAAAGTCATCGAAGTCGGTATTGCATTCGCAGGTAAACCCGTTTGTATGGAAACCCAATTGAAACCATTGTATTGAAAAAGTTGATGGTTCGCGTCTAAAATATATACATTCGATGTATATACAAATATTTTGTTAATATGAAGATTGGTTAAACCTGCATTGATGGATGACCATGTCTTACCCGTGTCGGCACTCGTGAAAATCCCTCCATTTTTAGTCCCCGCGTATAAAACACTTCCTAAAAATTTTAAATACGTTACGTTTAAACTATCGGTCAAACCGTTATTCGCTCGCACATAAGTCGCTGCCAAATCGGTGCTGACAAAAACACCTTTTTCGGTCGCCGCAACCACCACCGCAATACCACTTGTTTCCATCGCATACGTTTCAAGATTGTTGTAACCTGAGTTATGCGCCGTCCACGCGATGGCATTGGAAGGCGATTTATACATCCCGCCTTTGTTCGTGCCGACAATTAAATTCGTTCGGAATGGCATGACAATCGTTACATCTTGCGTTTGTAAACCCGTATTCGCATTAGTCCAATTGATCATATTTGTTGCCGTCGTGAAAACGCCTTTATCGGTTGCCAAATACCAATTGGTACCATTTGTGGCAATCTTGCGCAAAACCGTCCCTGCTGTCAAACCTGTTTGTGCAGCCCTGTACACAGGGGTCGTGGTCGTACTCGCATTAGACAAAATAAAAATACCATTCGCATTAATAACCGATAATTCATCTGTTAAAGCGTTGTGTATCAAGGAGATAGTGCCACTAATGTTGACCGTATTGACATCATTAAAACTACTCCAAGTATCACCGTTATCAGTCGAAACGTACACGCCGCCGACCAATCTCGTCCCCAAAATGCGATTCCCAATTTTGACCAACGCCGTAATCGAATGATGACTCCATGCAATATCTGCCCAAGTTGCGCCTTTATTAGTGGTTTTGAAAAGTCCGCCGCCGTCCGTTCCTGCCAGAAAAGTGATGGAATCTAACGCGACTAATGATAAAATTTTTAAATTAGTCAATCCATTATTGATTTTCACCCAATGTCTGTCTGTGCCGACGGAACCACTGTAAATGTAAACGCCACTATCCAGCGTTCCCGCCACCAAATAACTGCCCGAATGTGCCAAAGCAGTGATTTTACCACTTTTCAAGCCGACAGGCATCGCTGACCAACCCGTTAAATTGGAATTGCTGCTTCGATACACACCGCCATTCGTCGTGCCGATGTAAACCGTTGAATCATAAACAGTTGCGCAATTGACAGACCCGCCAAACGGTCCTTTTGAACCAAAATGCGCAAAAATAGGGTTGCTTGTCAATGTCAAAAATGCTGTCACTATCAGCAAAAGAGTACAAAAATGTTGAATCTTATTCATTTTAATTTTTTTTGATTCGTTAAAAAATAATATTTAATTCGATACAACACCGTTTGGAAGGTTTGAAACCTTCCAAACGGTGTTATATTAATTGTTACTCGCTTTTTGCGCTATCCATTTCAAAATCAATGCGAGCGTCGCGTCTTCTAATTTCCCTTTGGGCGGCATGGGATTGGAGGTCGAATTCATCGCCGAATAAAGCACGCTTTGCGTCGGCATCAACGTATCAATATAACCTTTCCCACTTTTCATCAATTGCGCATACGCAACGGATGATTCCAGATTCAACCTGCCTGCCGCCTGCGTACCAAAATGACAACCAACCGTATTACAATGTTGATTAAAAATCGGTTGGATCTCTCGGCTGAATGACACGATTGACGGCGCATCAATGAGTACTATTTTTTCATGTTTGCATGAAAAATTAAAAATTAAATAGATATGTATAAAACTGATTTTCAATATTTTATTCATAAATAAACATAGATGGAATGTTATTGGCAATCTTCGCCGCAAGTGCTGAACTATTATCTTGAACTGTTTTCACCGACAAATTAGGCGCAAGATTCAATGGAATACCATTAAAAAGTTTAGAATAATCAATCCAAAGATGCCCAAAAATACTTTTGCCTTCTTCCACCGTAAAATTTTTATCCCCCATATTGACTTGCACGGAATGCGCATTGGTTCCAATTTTATAACTGAAAGGCACCAGTGGCTTATTCCGATTGGCAGAAGTATCTATTTTACCTTGCACATTCATAAAAATATAACCATCTGGTTGCGCCGTATTATTGAACCACATTTCGGATTTATTAAGGAGGGCGGAATCGGATGGCATCATTGGATTCAAAAGATTCGTGGTTGGGTCAAGCCCTACTTTGAACCGAATGGATTTATAATTGCCAACAGCCACATCACCCACTAAATACGTATCTGTTTCTAAAACTTTAAAAATTTTTTTACCCGCAAAAGGGAGCGTCGAACCGTCCAATTTCACTAATTGGATGTCAGAAAGATACAATTGAGCCATACTCAACGATATTTTGCGCCCATCGAGCAACGTGTAATCAATGTTATACAAATCCACTTCATTGTTATCCAAATAAGTGTGCAAATGAAGCATAAAAGTGCCTTTTGGAACGATTGGTTCGGGCAAAACCGTTTGTTTAGGCGTGCAAGCCGTCAGCAATAAACCCAAAAACATTAATATAAAATTTTGATTCAAAATATTTAAAAACCAATAGACCAAGATGCAGACAACGTATTATTAAATTTCATTTGTATGCCATTCAAATGCTGATAAATCGGCATAACATATTCAAATGCGAATCTATTTTGTTTCATAAAACCTTTTTTAAATTGTGCGACGGTGCCAAATGCAAGATTCAATCTTTTGCCACCATAATTCGCTGTATTTGCAGCAGGTTCATTATAGGCGTAAAGCGTTGAATCATAACCACTTATCTTATCTGCGAAATTGCCTTCTAAGCGAACCGAATGGCTCAAAAAGGAAAGCCATTGATAGGACAACCAAGTATGAAGCGTTAATTCATTTCCTAATTTATAATTCATTGAATTATAATGCGTTCTGACAATGCCTGAGATTTGAATACTACTTGTAAATTTTGATTTTTGATACAAATAATTGACGCAAGGCAGCAAATCAAACGTGCCAGAACCCAATTGCATCGAATATGGATAGGGGCGATTCGGATACATTGCATCCTTACTGGCTCCTTTCACCGCGATACTGCCCAAAGGAAAACTCACTCCCGCACTGAAAAGCAGTTGATAATTGGGCAAATCCATCAAACGATAAAGCATACTGCATTTGAAATCGCTTAAACCATTCGTTTGCATGGAGTGCGTCATTGCCATAGTCGTGTCGCTACCCGCATGATGATGTGCCGCCGTAAACATGGACATATTCATTATTGTCTTATTATAATTGAACATTGCCATCAAAGTCAAGCGATTGTTCAAACCGTACATGCCCATAATCATGTGCATATCCATAAACATTTTGTCGGGAGACATGAGATAATTTACAAATACATCATTTTTGGAAATCGTTTGTGTTTCCGAAAGCAAATCATTCATTTGCATCCGCATATACTTGTAAGAAAACATCCATTCGTTTTTAGAATGCGTGTGGCTAATCATAACTGCCGCAGGTGTGGGGTCATGTCCGCCGTTGCAACAACTCAATTCTGTACAAACAACCTTGGGCAATTGCGCACAAAGGTCGCAAAGCGGTGTTAACAGAAACAGCGTTGCAAGAATTACTAAATTAAGTATTCTTTTCAATTGAAAATCAATGAATTAGGTAACGAAATCATCCTAAAACAGCACCTTTCAAGAGGCTATTTTGGACCTTTTAAAACAAAAAAATAGATGGAATATAGGCTATCAAACCTTACGCGAGCGCGACAGGTGGGTGAAAAATACGGGCAGAAAGCAGTTGTGTATGCAATTGTTTTAAAAATAAGTGATTTATCGTGTTTTGAAATCTATTAAAAAAAGGAGTTTTTAAATTCAATGGCACAAACGTATTGCAAAAAAGCACTATATCTCGGTCAAGCAATTTTTGAAGATGCTGTCTTTCAGCCGATTGTTCTTGTTCAAATTCGTATTTTAACTGTTGCATCAAAAAACATTTGCCATGACAAGCCAATTCAGGACGATTTTTATTAACGCATAACACTTGTTCGTAATAATCTTGATTTGCTTGAAATCGGATAATAACGCCCACTGTTGCAAAGGTCTGTATCAAGACGGCTGCAATCAAAAGGGTCATTAATATATTTTTCAAGTAATTCATGGCGCAAAGGTAATTTTAAAAATGAAATTTCCCCAAAAAAACGATGTTTCATTTAAGGTTAAAAGTAGGTAATATTTTTCTCGCAGATTTACGCAGGTTTTCCAAATTTTATTTTTAAAAATCCGCGCAAATCTGCGGAAAAATCTGCGAAATCTGCGGGAAAAATATTACCATTTTTTTTTGTCATGTACTGAGATTATTTATATCAAAAAAAACATTTTAATAAATCCACTTTCCCGATCCTCCACGTATGTCCAAATACAAGACTTTTTAAACCTCCTTTTATAATTTTTAAAAGATAAAGCATGATCCATTTGAATTTACTCGTGAGTTGCTTATTAGCAACGTTCATTTTTAAAAATACTTACAAAAATAAGTGGAAATTATAATTTCAAAAAAAAATCAATTACTGAAATCCACTTTGCAAATTTTAAACGTATGTTGATTTACAAGGCTTTTTTAAACCTCTTTTTTAATCCTTTTATTAAACAAGCAAGAATGAAGAATTATTATTTACTCCTATGTTGCTTATTATCCATCCAAAGTTTTGGATTTAACACCGATGGCAAATTATTATTCTGCGCTCGAATGTACGGCAGCAATGAAGTGCCTGCGGTCAGCACGACGGCAAAAGGTTTAGCCACTTTTTTGGTGCAGGAAGATTACATGACGGTTCAAGTCAATGCCGTTTTTGACAGTTTGAGTGGCGCGGTCACGGGTTGCCACATTCACACGGGTGCGGCGGGTCAAAATGGTGGTGTTGCGATTAATTTGAGTTCAAATGTGGTGGGCAATCGCCTTCAAACCCAAATTACGTTCACCAAAGCGCAATTAGCAATGGCAATTGACGGCGGTTTATACTTGAACGTCCATACTGCTGCCAACCCAAATGGTGAAATTCGCGCTCAATTGCGGTTGGAAAAAGACAATAATTATATGGCAATGCTTTCTGGCGCGAATCAAGTGCCTGCGGTCAATACGACAGCAGCAGGTTTGGGCGCGTTTACATTGTCTTACGACCAAACCAAATTAGATTATAAAATCGTCGTCAACGGGTTAAGTGGTGCAATCGCTTCGGCACATTTGCATTTTGGCGCGGCGGGCGTTGCAGGTGGCGTTGCTTACGCTTTGACGGCATCGGGTAATGTGTTAAGTGGTTCATTATCAGTCAATTCCGCGTTTTTGGACAGTTTGAAAATCGGCGCAATTTATGTCAATATTCATACGGCTGCCAATCCTAACGGTGAAATTCGCGGTCAATTATCCGTTCAACAAGGCATTCAACACAATGCGTTTTTGGAAGGCGCGCAAGAAGTACCTGCCGTTTCGACGAATGCAATAGGTTTAGCAATTGCCAGTATTTATTCGACGTTGGACACGATGAGTTATGCGGTTTTGTACACGGGCGTTACGCCGACAAGTGCGCATTTGCATCAAGGCGTGATGGGCATGAATGGCGGAGTTGTCTTTGCCTTAACGCCTTCTCCTTCGGTTACGAATCTTTACACAGGACTCGCGCCTGGCGTGACGGCTATCATGGTGAAAGCCGCTTTACAAGATGGTTTTTATTTCAATATCCATTCTACGGCGAATCCAAATGGTGAAATTCGCGGTCAAGTGCTTTCTACGGTACGAGAATCTTTTGTTACATCGCTTTGCGGTTCTCAACAAGTCCCAAGTTTGAATAGTCGTGCCATTGGTTTGGGCATGATGTCCATCAATCGCATGCAAGATAATGCTCATATCATGTTTGTCAACAACGGTTTGTCGGGCAATGCGAGTTCAGCGCATTTACATACAGGTGCGGCGGGTGCGACAGGCGGCGTTTTATACGATTTGTCGGCGATGACAGGCAATGCGTTTTTCGGATACACGGGAATGACTCCCGCGAATGCGATGACAATTATGATGGGCAACACCTATTATAATGTACACACGGCAGCGAATGCAAACGGCGAAGTACGCGGTCAACTCGGAAAATCCGCAAATCAATGTAGCGAAACGACTGAAATGCCGAATTCGGATGCGAAATTATTATTTGCGAGTCGTTTGAATGGCATGAATCAAGTACCGATGGTGATGACTCCTGCAAAAGGTTTGGCAACCTTCATGGTACAAGAAGATTATATGACGGTCAATGTCAATGCGGTTTTTGACAGTTTGAGTGGTGCGGTCACGGGTTGCCACATTCATAGCGGCGCGGCGGGTCAAACAGGGGGTGTTTTGATAGATTTGTCGAGTTTTGTGCGCGGCAATCGGATTCAAACGACCTTGACCTTCACCAAAGCGCAATTAGCCGCAGCGATTGACAACGGTTTGTATTTGAACGTGCATACTGCCGCTAACCCAAATGGCGAAATTCGCGCTCAATTGCGGTTGGAAAAAGACAATAATTATATGGCATTGTTGTCGGGTGCAAATCAAGTGCCTGCGGTCAGTACGACGGCAGCAGGTTTGGGCGCGTTTACACTTTCGTACAGTCAGGCGAAATTGGATTACAAAATCGTGGTAAATGGTTTAAGTGGCGATATTGCATCGGCGCATCTACATTTTGGCGGTGCGGGCGTTGCGGGCGGTGTTGCCTACACGTTGACGGCGAATGGAAATGTTTTAATGGGTTCATTGGATGTGAATCAAATGTTTCTTGATAGTTTGACAAGTGGCAAAGTTTATGTGAATGTGCATACGGCAGCAAATCCAAATGGTGAAATTCGGGCGCAATTGATGCCACAACGTGGGATTCAACACGATGCGTTTTTAGAAGGTGCGCAAGGAACACCTTTTGTGACGACAAATGCAAAAGGTTTAGGATTGGTCAGCATCAATTCTACTTTGGATACATTGAGTTACAACGTTTTATACACGGGATTAACTCCGACAGCAGCCCACATTCACACAGGTACACGCGGTATGGCAGGCGGAGTCGTGACCACTTTGGCGACTTCTCCGACGATTCAAAATTACTACACAGGTACGGCTACGGGTTTCACCGTTGCGGATATTAACACGGCGTTGAAAAGTGGTTGGTATTTCAACATCCACACGGCGGCGAATCCAAATGGTGAAATTCGGGGTCAAATTTATCCGACGGTGCGCGAAGGTTTGATTACGTCCATGTGTGGAGCGCAAGAAGCTCCTGCGGTGGTTGCGCCGAGTTACGGATTGGGGATGATGTCCATTAATCGCAATAAAGATAATGCTCATGCGATGTTCGTGGTGGACAAATTGACGGGCAATGCGAGTTCTGCACACGTACATAAAGGAGCAACAGGCGTTGCAGGCGGTGTTTTGTATCCGTTGACCATGGTTAGCAATGCGTTTTTTGGGTACATTAACAATTTGATGATGGCGGATGTAAATACGATTGTGACGGGCGGCACGTATTTCAATGTGCATACGGCGATGAATCCTGGCGGCGAAGTACGCGGTCAATTGGGCAAAATTGCAACGGTTTGTAATATCGGAACGAGTGTTGTGAACGTCAACGGAGCTATTTTCAACGTCAAAACGTTTCCAAACCCGACTTTCAACGATGTAACGGTAGGCATTGAAAGCCCAAAAGCGTTTGAAGCAACCGTTTCCGTTTTAGACGTGACAGGCAGAAATGTTTTAACAACCTTGCATACGGTGAATGTAGGAGAGAATCGTTTGGAATTGCCGACGGGAAATCTTACAACAGGTATTTATTTTATTCAAATAAAAAATAATGTGGAACTGATTGTTATACAAAAGATTGTAAAAGAATAGGCTATATGCAGCAATTTCCGCTTTGGGAAATTCTTGAAATAGGATGCTGATGATTTCAAGGATTTTAAGGATGAAGAGCGCAAATTTGAACTCAAAAGATCCTTTTTATCCTTCCAATCATCAGCATCCTATTTCAAAAATTTCCAAAGCGGAAATTGATGGCTGTTTTTTAGCGTTTATTACCATAGCTTGTCTTGTAAAGTAAGAAACAACTTTGCAAGACTTTTTTTTGATAAAAAAGGTATCTTTGCGGCATCAAATTTTTTAAAAATAAAATTAAAATCTTACGATGTCACAAGCAGGGGATGATGATGCGATTATTGCATTAATTCGAGACCAGAATACAAATGGGCTATCGTTGCTATATGACAAATATGCAGATGCGCTTTTGGGTGCGATCATCCGCATCACGCAGGCACAAGAGATAGCGGAAGAGGTGTTACAAGACACTTTTTCAAAAGCATGGCGCAGTTTTGAACAATATGATGCGTCGAAAGGCAGATTATTTACATGGCTCATCAATATTGCCCGAAATACGGCGATTGATGCGACCCGTAAAAAAAGTTTCGGACAACACCACCAAAATCTCGAGGATAATGTCCACAACATTGATTTACAACAACATACTTCTATGCAATTGGACGGTTTGGATTTAAAACGGTTGACCAAACGCCTTGCACCCGAACATCAAGAATTAATAGAACTCATTTATTTTCAAGGTTATACACATACCGAGACGGCTGAATATTTAAACCTCCCACTTGGAACCGTCAAAACGCGAGTGCGCAGTGCAATCACGAAATTAAAAGAATTATTTTTAACGTTAATATTAATTTCAACTTGGATATGAATCTTCGGGAAATCATCGAATCGGGCATCATCGAATTGTATGTAATGAATGGTCTGCCGCCAGATGAAGCCGCGCAATTGGAAAAAATGGCGCAGCTACATCCCGAAATTCGCATGGAAATGGATGCGATTGAGTCGGCTTTACTACGATATGCACAGGCGCACGCGGTTACGCCGCGCCCTGAGTTAAAACAAATTATTTTAAATAACGCTTTAAATCAGGCGCAACCCACCGCCGAAATACCCAAAGCGTTTCCTAAAACGAACTTTTTGAATCCATCTTTGGGGTGGATTTTAGCGGTGACGGCATTGGCGAGTAGTGTTTTTTTGGGTTTGAAATGGAGGGATGCCAAACAGGAATTAGCAAATTGCAATAAAGGACAACAAAGCATAATCGCTCAAAAACAATTGATTATCAATCAATTAGAAAATCAAATTCATTTAATGCGGCATCGAGAGACGAAGAAAATTCAATTAAAAGGCTTGAAAATCGCGCCCAATGCACAAGCTACGATTTTTTGGAATCCCCTTCAAAAAGGGACTTTATTCGTAGTGGAGCAATTGCCGCCGCCACCCGCAGGCAAACAATATCAACTTTGGGCGATTGTGGATAAAAAACCGATAGACGCAGGTTTGTTACAAGCCGATAAAACGGATTGTCAAACCATGAAGCCATTTGAAAAAGCAGAGGCATTTGCGGTAACGCTCGAACCAAGTGGCGGCAGTATTGCGCCGACGTTGACAGAAATGTATCTTTTAGCAAATACGTTATAATAGACCTTTTTAAAAAATTTGTAAATCCATTCAAGCATAATGTGCGTCAAGTTTCAAACTTGACGCACATTTCATTATGTGCAATGGGTGCTGATTCATGTTGAAGTGCAAGCGCGATTTGAGAGTGATTTCGCCAAACGAATGTTTTTATACAAAGCATTCAGCATACAGATGTTTCCTTCATGCCTAAAATCCCTTTGTTCCTGATTCACATCGTTATCAAATCGCGCAAAACGACAGAGGCGCAAACGCTGCCAAACGTTGCGGGCAAATACGATATCGTCCCATAAGCCGATTTTTTAAAATTGGAACCATCGGTCATCATCAACGATTCTTTGATAGCAGGTTCATCGGAAAACACGGTTTTCAATCCTTTACGTATATCGTGTTTTTTTAATCTTTTTCGAACTTGAAGGGCGAATTTACAAATCCGCGTCTCGCTCAAATCGGCAACTTTGATGCGCGTCGGGTCTAATTTCCCACCCGCGCCCATTGAACTGACGATATTTAATCCGCGTTTATACGCTGCCGCAATCAAATACAATTTGGGCGAAAGGCTATCAATCGCATCTACGACATAATCGTAATGGTTTTCACACAATTTTTCAGCCTCATCAGGCGATAAAAACGTTTTTAACACAATTAATTGTATTGCTGGATTAATCGCCGTCAAGCGTTCTGCCATCAAATCGGCTTTGGACAAGCCATGAGTGGTTGCCAAAGCGGGCAATTGTCGATTTCGATTCGACGGGTCAACGACATCGCCATCCACAATCGTCATGCATCCTACGCCCGCCCGTGCAATAAATTCTGCTGCAAACGAGCCGACACCACCCAAGCCAACCACTAAAACATGTGCGTTTTGCAATTTTTGAACGTTTTCCGCGCCTATCAAGAGGGTCGTCCGACCCAACCAAGCTAAATCTGTCATATTTTATTTTTTTTTAGATGGGCAAAAGTACTAAAAGTTGTAAACACAAAAAAGCAATTTTGTTTCTTTGCAACTTTTAGTACTTTTGTCTAAAAAAATTCAAGTTTAGACAAAAGTATCTATATCACAACTCAAAAAATAATCATATGAGAAATGATTTTATTTATTTTACATTGATTTCCATTGTTTTAACTACCACTATTGGTTATTTTTGGTATCCGCCGATTTGGTGGGCTTTTGCCTTTTTGCTGCCTTTGATTGCTTGGGGCATCTATGATATGACGCAAAAAACACATGCGATTGTCCGAAATTTTCCTATTTTAGGGCGATTGCGGTATGTGATGGAGTGGTTACGCCCCAAAATCTATCAATATTTCGTGGAAAGCGACATTGATGGCAGACCATTCAACCGCAATGAACGCAGTATTGCTTATCAGCGCGCCAAAAAAGATGTTGATACAACTCCATTCGGGACACAACTCAATGTGTATGAAGTCGGTTACGAATGGATGAATCACTCGGTAGCTGCCAAAGGCATCAAAGATTTAGTCGCCGACCCAAGAATTATAGTGGGAAATGCGGCTTGTGCCAAACCTTATTCGGCGAGTTTGTACAATGTATCGGCGATGAGCTTTGGCTCATTGAGTACGAATGCGGTGTTGGCATTGAATGGTGGTGCAAAAATCGGCAAATTTGCACACAATACAGGCGAAGGCGGTTTGAGCGCGCACCATTTGCAAGAAGGCGGCGATATTATTTTTCAATTTGGAACGGGTTATTTTGGTTGCAGAACAGTGGACGGGGCGTTTTCAAATGAAGCCTTTTCAGAAACAGTGGCGCATGATGCCATTAAAATGATTGAATTGAAACTTTCGCAAGGTGCGAAACCGGGACATGGCGGTATCCTGCCTGCCAAAAAAAATACGCCCGAAATCGCTGCTATCCGAAAAGTCAAACCCGGAACGGATGTTTTATCACCGCCGTATCACACTGCTTTCAAAACGCCTGTCGAATTATGTCAATTTCTGGGGAAGCTGCGCACTTTGAGTGGCGGCAAACCAGTGGGTTTTAAAATTTGTATTGGACACAAAAGCGAATTTTTAGCGATTTGTAAAGCGATGATTTTGACCCAAATATATCCAGATTTTATCACAATTGACGGTGGAGAAGGCGGAACAGGTGCTGCACCTTTAGAGTTTTCAGACCATGTGGGCATGCCTTTTCGAGAAGCCTTAGCGTTTGCACATGATGCGTTGACAGGCTTTGATTTGCGGCAACATGTCAAGCTATTTACCGCAGGAAAGATTATTAGTAGTTTTGATATGTTTCGGGCGCGGGCTTTGGGCGCGGATGCGTGTTACACGGCGCGCGCGATGATGTTGGCTTTGGGCTGCATACAGGCTTTGGAGTGCAATCGCAATACGTGTCCGACAGGCGTTGCGACGCAAGACCCTGAATTGGTGGCAGGTTTGGTCGTTTCCGATAAAAAAGTACGAGTTGCCCGTTTTCAACAATCCACAGTGCATGGTTTTGTGGAATTATTGGGTGCAGCAGGCTTGGAACGCCCCGAACAAATTCGCCGTTCGATGATTAATCGGCGGATTTCGATGCAGCGCGTGATGCGATATGATGAATTATTTCCCTATATGAAACAAGGTGTTTTATTAAACGAAAAAACGATTCCAAGTCAATGGAAAATTTATATGGAGGAGGCGAATCCAAATAGTTTTGAAAAAACATTTGAAGATTTGTTTGTTTGAAGTATTCAAAAAACGTGCGGCAAGTGGTCACTTGCCGCACGTTTTTTGAATGCTTCAAACAAACAAATTGTATTTTAAAATACAATAGATAGCTCTAAACCCATCTTTCCAACCAATTTTTTTTCCTTCCTCATAAGAACGCCCATAATAAGAAATCCCGACTTCATAAATCCGAATATTCGGAATCCGTGCTATTTTAGCCGTCACTTCAGGCTCGAAGCCAAATCGATTTTCTTTTAATTCAATGGATTGAATCATTTTACGATTAAATAATTTATAACATGTTTCCATATCTGTTAGATTGAGGTTACTACACATATTACTCATACTCGTCAACCAACGATTGCCTATCGAATGCCAAAAGAATAAAATCCGATGCGGATTCCCGCCAATAAAGCGAGAACCATACACTACATCTGCAAAACCATCTAAAATCGGTTTCAACAAAATGTTGTATTCCACAGGGTCGTATTCCAAATCTGCATCTTGAATAATGACCCATTCGCCTGTCGCTTCCCGAATGCCCGTGTGCAATGCCGCGCCTTTGCCCTTGTTGACGGCATGTTTGCGATATTGAATATTGAGGGTCGGATTTGCCGCCATATATTTTAAAATCGCTGATTCGGTGTCGTCCGTAGAGCAATCATTGACCAAAATGACTTCTTTGGTGATGCCGCCGATAAGTGCTACCGACTGAACTTTGTCTAAAATGAGGTGAATCGTCCGCGCTTCATTGTAAGCAGGAATCACAATAGATAATTTTTTTTCCATTTTGAGCATTTCTAAACCGCAAAAGTAGGTAATTTTTTAGTTTTGACTAACTTTGTTCTCTTAAAAAAACTAAACGATATGACTCCGTACAAAAAATACGCGATTTACGCCGCCGTTGCATTGCTTGTCGCACTGCTTATCTACATACTTGGTACAAAAAGTTGCAAATCAACTTCCAAATTGGATTTTTCAGCATGCCCGAAGATTGCCTTGACGGTGATGGATACTAAAATGGAAAAAACGATGGTCGAAGTGCCATTGACCTGCAAGATTGTGGAGCAACCTGTGGTGCAAGCACCCGCGCAAAATGACCTTCAAAAGTTGGCGCGCAACCTTGAATGCGGCTTACACCGGGACGTTTCGTTCCTCGTATTGGCACGGATTCAGAACACGAGTGCGCAAAAAGGGGTTTTCAAAGCCAAATTTACGGTCGAAATGGATAATCAAACCGTTACCAAAGATTTTTGGGTCACTCGAAACTTAGAACCGAATGAGGAAAGTTTGTTTACCACCGAAGTTTTCCAAGCAAAATGTTCGCCTGAACCGAAGGTTAAACAAATCTCCGTTACGCCGCCACTCGTCAAACAAATGGGTGAAGCCGAAGTCAAAGTAGAACGTTCCGTCGAAGTAGCCGCTTTGAAAATTAAAAATGAACGCAAAATCGTGATTTTGCGGCAGAGTCCGAGTTTTGACAAGGGCGCGGAATCCGAATTTGAAGTTCGTGCAGGCGATACATTGGTGTATTTGCATGAAAAAGGGCAAGTCATGAAATGGGCAAAAGAAGGCACCGAAGGACAATTTTTGCGCGTTAGGACTTTGAAAATGCCCAATCCTTTGTGGATTTTCTCGGATTTTGTGGATTGTTTAAATTAAAATAGATTGTTATTTAAAATAATTTGTTCTAAAATTGTGGTTTCCAAGATTTACACTCCCTGAATCCGCCCGCTATCACACCTCTTTTTATAACTTTATTTTTTTATAATAAAAAAAAGTTATAAAAAAGAACTTGAATTTATTGGATTCTTTGAATTTTTTTTTGCTAAAAAAAATCAAAGAATCCAATAAATCCCAAGAATCTAAGTTTTAAAAAGCTAAATTAGGACGAAAATTTAATCTTTTTTTATGAATATGCAAGGTCGATATTGGGCATTCGGCATCACTTCCGTGATAGCTATCGCCATTTTATGGTATTTCCGCACCATTGTTTCCTACGTTTTAATCGCTTGGGTGGTCTCGTTATTGGGACAGCCGATTATGAAATTTTTTCAGAAGTATTTAAAAATCAAAAAATTACATATTAGAGCCAATAATTCTTTATGTGCTATTCTCACCTTAGCCACCTTGATATTGGTATTAAGCGGGTTGATAGCCGCCTTTGTACCATTAGTGGTGCAACAAGCCAATAATTTGGCGCAAATCAAAGTCGAAAACATCATGCTCGCACTGGATGAACCCTTGAAACAACTTACTGTTTGGGGACGGCAATTCGGACTCGTGCATCAAGGCATGACGATTTCGGATGAGGCGATGCGCGCTGCCTCCAAATATATCGAACCTGCGCGGATTACCGATGTGTTTCGGGCAATCATTGCTGCCGCCGGAAATTTGGTAGTTGGCTCGATTTCAGTATTATTTATTTCGTTTTTCTTTTTAAAAGAGAATAAAATGTTTACTGAAATTGTGTCAGGATTCGCACCCAAAGAATATGAAGACAATGCGCGGGAAGCGGTGAGCGATACGACGACGCTATTATCGCGTTATTTTAGTGGTTTATTGTTACAAATGATCTTTGTAATCTTTTTTTTAACCACTATTTTTCTGGTTTTGGGGGTCAAAAATGCGTTATTAATAGCCATTTTTGCGGCATTGATTAATATTGTGCCTTATTTGGGTCCTATTTTGGGGAGCATTTTTGCGATTTTCATCACCATTTCATCCAATTTAGAGTTGGATTTTTATACGCAGACCGTTCCATTGTTACTAAAAGTGGGAATAACGTTTGCCATCATGCAATTCATCAATGATTGGATTATCCAACCCGTCATTTTTTCCAATCGCGTTTTGGCACATCCCTTAGAAATTTTTTTGGTGACACTCGCGGGCGCGAAAGTGGGCAGTATTGGCGGGATGATTTTGGCAATCCCCGTTTATACGGTGTTGCGCGTCGTCGGACGAGCATTTTTTAATGAATTTAAAATCATTCGGAAAATGACCAATAGTTTAGATGAAATTGTTTAGAGAAAAACTTTAAAAGTGCCGAATTAAGTTTTTATATTTTGCATCGGATTCGGGTGGAAAAAAAGTGCGGACAGTTGCAACGGTTCGCATTTTGGATGCAAAATGCGTTTTCAATTGAAAATAGATTGGTGGAAAAAGTGCGACAGCTTACAACGGTACGCACTTTTTTCCACAATCACCTTACCAAGGAAAATAAAACCGCGCTCCTTTGCCGTCTTCAATTTTAGCGTCTAAACTTGGTAGCCAATGAGGATTTTTCAAATCTTTTTCCCAATTTGCCAACTCGCTTTTCAATTCAGCTGCTTTTTCGGGTTGCTGAGTTGCCAAATTTCGAGTTTCTAAGGGGTCTTCTTTGAGGTTATGCAAAAAAGTAAGCCCTTCTTTTTCGTTGAGGTGCAATTTCCAATCGCCTTTTCGAACCATTTTCACATAACCAACCCGCCAAAATAAGGCTTTATGAGGCACTTGTAGCGTATCGTTTGACGCAACAAAAGGCAATAAATTAACGCCATCTTGCGCTACATTTTCGGGTACGGTTCGACCAATAGCTGCGGCAACGGTTTTGAAAACATCCATCAAACTCACTTGCGCAGCATAAACGCTTGGTGGAAGGTGATTTTTCCAATGAAAAACAAAGGGAACCCGCAATCCGCCTTCAAAACCACTCATTTTGCCACCGCATAACGGCATATTGCTACCTGCTGGAAAATAAAGCGGCGCACCATTATCGCTGGCAAAAACGATAATCGTATTCTCATCTAAATGCAACGCTTCTAATTTTTTCCGAATGCGTCCAACCGATGCATCCAAAGAAATCACCATGGCAGCATACACACGGTCTTCATGCTTTTTAATATTCGTTAAAGTGTCATAAATCGCTTTGGGTGCTTGGAACGGACCATGTACCGCATTGAACGGCAAGTATAAAAAAAAGCGATTGTCCTTGTTTTTTTCAATAAAATCAAGCCCTTTTTGGGTAAATAAATCGGTTGTATAGGTTTCTTGTTCTAATTTTAAGGGTTTTCCATTTTCAAAAAGTTTATACACCATGAGTTGGTGTTCCAATTTTTCAAAGAAATTATCGGTATGGAAATATTCGGTAATGCGCTGGTCTTTGGGCGACAAATAAAACATGCCCGCACTATACGTACCCAAAAAGGAATCAAAACCATGATTGGAAGGCTGAAAACGGGGCAAAAGTCCAAGATGCCATTTCCCAATAATGGCGGTCGCGTAACCATCTTCTTTTAAAAACTCTGCCAAAGTAGTCGTTTGCGGGTCAATGCCGCGTTTATTCATTTCTAAATCCCACCAATAGGCGTTATCGCTCCCAAATTGATGACCATATTTGGCAAAATCCGCTTTTCGGGCATACGGGTGCGTCGAAAAACAATCGGTCAAATGTTCAAAACCATACCGTTGTTGGTATTCGCCCGTCAATAAACCAACTCTCGAAGGCGAACAAATCGGCGCAGAACAAAACGCATTTTTAAAATGAATCCCTTCCGCAGCCAATTTATCAATATGAGGTGTGCTATATTGCTTTTTTTCATTGAAAAGCACATCGCCTGTGCCTAAATCATCCGCTAAAATGAGAATCACATTCGGTTTGTCTTTGGAGGTTTTGGACACAGATGGGTATGTTTTCGGGTTTTCGACAGACAATAAACCCTTAATTTGAAATCCGCACAGCCCAATCACCAAAGCCGTCAATGCCAATTGCTTAGAAAGCGAATTTTTTAGGAAAGGATGCAACCCTTCCGCAATCCCTAAACAAGGAAAAATAAAAACAACAGACCGATAAAATTCATCTTCAAATAAGCCAATATCTATCGGAATTGCTCGTATTTTCAAGTAAACCGCAATATTGATTAATTGTAAAATATAACCAAAAAGACTACCCAAAACCGATGTTTTCAAGACCGTATTCCACACAATCTGCTTGGAAGTCTCGGCTTCGTTCCGTTTCAGCCAAGCCAAAAAAAGCAAAAATACAAGAAAACATCCGACTATCATGAGTTGAGCAAAAAGCGGAATGTAATACATAAAAACAGACAAAATACTGCCTTTGGTGTAAGCAAAAGCCAGTACAAAAAAAATCAAAGCATGCGTATAAATTCGTTTCATGAATTGCGCTTGATGATGAGTTACTTAATTAACCTAAGTTGCGCGGTAGGCGGCTTCGCCGCCCAAAAAGAGGGAGATAAGGGCGTGTGTGTTTTGTTTTTAAAATTTTACTTCGCAAAATTTTAAAAACAAAACACACACGCCCTTAAAAAAACTTTTTGCCGCCGTAGGCGGCATTACCGCGCAACTTGGATTAATTAATATTTAAAATATTTAAAATACGTTATAAATGGTAGGGCTTTCATTCAAAGTCCATTTTTTAGCAACGTAAAAATAGGGATTTTGAACCTAAAATATGCAACACAAAATACATATTTATTATTTAAATATTAAAATAAATGCCAATGAACTCATTTTTTTGAAAAAGGTCGCCCTATCTGCGTTTAAATTGAAAAACAAAATTATAATAAGTGGCGTTTTAGTTTTCAGATTGGAATTGGAATACAAATTTCAAAAAATAATTGAAAAAATAAGCATTTTACAAGGTAATTGTAAAACGGGGCATTCGGTCATCACAACCGCAGGGCGATTGCCTGCTCAAAAAGTGATTCACACAGTCGGTCTCATCTGAAATGGGGCAATCGGGCAGAACGGGAACTAAATTTGCTTGCGGATTGTTATAGGAGCAGTTTGGAACTTTGTGTCGAAAATGGGTTAAAAACAGTGGCTTTTCCAAATATTAGTACTGGAGTCTATCATTTTCCGAAAGATTTGGCGGCAAAAACGGCGATAACGACTGTTAAAGCCCTGTCAGACCAATATCCTGATGCGTTTGAAAAGGTAATTTTTGTGTGTTTCGATACTGAAAATTACGATTTATATGTTCAATTTTTAAAATTATTGTAATCATGACTTTTCCAGAAAAAATCAATCATGACTTGAAAGAGGCGATGAAAGCCAAAAATGAAGTGGCTCTTCGCACGGTTCGCGCCATTAAAGCCGAAATTTTGTTGTACAACACCGATGAAAAAACACGTGGTACGGAATTGACGGAGGATAAAGCTATCGGGATGGTGCAGAAAATGGTCAAAAAACGAAAAGATAGTCTGGGCATTTATGAAAAGCAAAATCGCGCTGATTTGGCAATTATTGAAAAAGCAGAAATTGCGGTTTTGGAACATTATTTGCCTAAAGCATTGTCTGCCAATGAGTTGGAAGCCTTTTTGAAAGATTTAATTGCAGAAGTCGGGGCGACTTCTCCAAAAGATATGGGCAAAGTCATCGGCGCGGCGAATAAAAAATTGGCTGGAAAAGCAGAAGGGGCTGTGATTTCTGCCGCCGTGAAAAAACTATTGACGGTTTAAAGAGCCACTTTCGCAATGTGTTTTTAATAAAATTTGTATGTACTTTGTACTAAGTGGTTTTGGGATACCATTAGAACACCGATGACGCAAATCCACTGTATCTGCGTCATCGGTGTTCTAATGGTATTTTAAATTATCGCATGACTATAAAATCATTACTTTTGAATAAAAAAACGTCCAAATGGAAGTAGCTTGAAAAGAAAATTTCAACCAAAATCAACATTTTAGAATACAAACAAAATAATTACACCAATAAAATCATGGCAATTGGACACCTTTTTACCCAAAAGGCGTTTACAAATCTTTTAACTTAAAAAAAGTTCATTTTTTTGGGGGATATATGCAATAAATATTGCTACCTTTGTAAGCTGTCATAAATCATTGCCGCTATCTGAATCATTGTTTGAATGAAAAAAAAGAATTGGGATGTCGTTTTTGAAAAAGAACTGATGCCATTTGCGGACGCGTTAAAAACGTTTGCCTATCACTTGACTTACGACGAAACAGATGCAGAAGATTTGGTGCAAGATACCTTATTGAAAGCATATCGGTCGATAGAAAGATATGAAACGGGAACTAATGCGAAGGCTTGGCTGTTTAAGATATTGAAGAATGGTTTCATCAATGATTACCGCCGCCGCGTCAAGCAACCGAGTACGGTCAATTATGACGAAATCATAGAATCACAGGACGATGAAGACGCTTCGCCGTCAACGAGCCTTGTTGATATGAAAACAAGATTGGTTCGTATTTTAGAAGCGGATAGTCCCGCAGATGCCTTTCCCCTGACAAGTCACAACGATTTGAACACGGAGTTGTTTGCTAATTCGCTTGGCGATGAGGTGACAAGGGCATTAGATGATTTGGCGGAAGAGTTTCGCACCGTTATCTTATTAGCAGATGTAGAAGATTTCACATATGAAGAAATTGCTAAAATTTTAGATATTCCGATTGGGACGGTGCGTTCAAGATTATTCCGAGCGCGCAACTTGATGAAGGAAAAATTAAAAGCATATGCAGAATCGTTCGGTTATGAAGATAAACGGGCGCAATAATCGGGACGTTTGAATTAGGATTTTTAGGATGGAGTGGATTTTTTAGGCTAAAATCTTAAAAAATCCACTCCATCCTAAAAATCCTAATTCAAACCCTGAATCTTATATCAAAAGCCTGATTTTCTAATATTCAATCCATCATTAACTCACTTTTTTGTTTTAAAAAATAGCTTTACAAACGAAAAAGTACAAAATTGTTTATTCCAATGAGAGATTCAAAACAACAACCTGTGCCTTTCATAGCAGCAGGGAGCGATACGGCGAAAAGTCCTGAAAGTCGCGCCAGTATGTTTCTCGACCGCGCCCTCTCGAAAGAGGATGCATCTCTTTTTTTACAGGAGGCGCAGCAGAATCCCGCGCTTCAAACAGCATTAAAGCAAGAAGAATCTTTTAGGAGCTTAATTCGCAATGGCGTTCACAGGCGCAAAGCCTCTACCGCGCTGATTCAATCCATAAAGGATAAAATTCGCACTGCGCCGCATTAAACACAAACGACGATTTGGAAAAGGTCGTGTTAGCAAAGAAAAATCAAATTCAAATCGAAATTCCAACATTAAACGTTTATGTAGCCATTATCTTACGAACTTTATCCGTCAAGGCTTATCGTTTGCGCTTCTTTGTGTGCAAATGATAAGCCTTCCTTCATTCCTGATTCTAAAAAAAATCATATTTATGAGAAATAGCTTCTTGTTGTTTTGGGTTTGCTGTCTTTTCGGTGCGTGTAGCAAATCGGTACCCGGTTTTGACATGCCTTATCGACGCACGCTTGATTTGCCGATTGGCTTAAATCCGTTTGCGTTGCATAATTTTGAATTTAAAGATATTGCCACCGATACGGCGGTGCTTTTCAAGGCAAATAATGTAACAGCAACTCAAATTACGGCTATCGAACCCAAAAACATGACGATTCGCGGTTTATTCGTAGCAGCCAATTATGGATTCCTTGAAAAAGTGGAAGTGCGTATTTCAACCGCCACTTTGAGTGAACAAATTATTTTTTTTCGAGACCAAATTCCATTCAATACAGGCGAAAAATTGGATTTAATCCCCAATAATGTGGATGTAAAACCCTACTTGATGACGGGTAAATTCACGATTCGCCTGATATTAACGCTTCGAGATAGTCCACCCAAGACTTTTGAAACCGAAGTTCCAATGACTTTTTTTGCAAAAATTTGATTGAATTTCAAATTTTCAAAAAAAAAGTGCCGATTTTGTGGTTAAACGCTATATTTGCGCTTTGAAGGCATTTTGCTCATTTTAAAATTATGAAAATTTCTTATAATCAGTTAAAATCGTATATCGATATTGACGAGTCCCCAGAAACCATTGCTGAACTTTTAACCGATTTGGGCTTGGAAGTGGAAGGGGTCGAAACCGTCGGCGGTATCAAAGGGAATTTGCAAGGCGTTGTGGTTGGCAAAGTGGTGGAATGTGCCAAACATCCGGATGCGGATAAATTATCGTTGACCAAAGTGGATATTGGTGCATCGAAAGTATTGCAAATCGTGTGCGGTGCGCCGAATGTTCGTGCAGGACAAAAAGTAGCTGTCGCAACGATTGGCACAACACTTTATTTCTCCAATGGCGATACGGTCAAAATAAAAAGTGGTAAAATTCGCGGTCACGTTTCAGAAGGGATGATTTGCGCGGAGGATGAGCTTGGCATTGGCACGGATCACAACGGCATTATCGTTTTAGACGAACATACGCCGATTGGAAAACCTGCGATTGAAGTGTTTAAAATCGACCAAGATACGGTTTTTGAAATTGGTTTAACTCCGAATCGCTCGGATGCGACCTGTCATTTGGGCGTTGCGAAAGATTTGGCGGCGCGATTGGCAGTGCATCATCAGTATAAAAAAGGCGTTAAATTACCCGATGTTGCTGCGTTTAAGGTTGATAATCAATCACTTACGTTGCCTGTTCGGGTGGAACATGCCGCAGGTTGTCCGCGTTATTCAGGCGTGAGTATTGCGGGCGTGACGGTGGGCGAATCGCCTGATTGGTTGAAACAATTTTTAACTAAAATCGGCGTGCGCAGCATCAATAATATTGTGGATGCGACCAATTTTGTCTTGCACGAATTGGGTCAACCGTTGCATGCATTTGATTTGGAAGCTATCAAAGGGCGTTCAATTGTGGTCAAAACCTTGCCTGAAGGCAGTGTTTTCCAAACATTGGATGGTCTTGACCGCAAATTAACGAATGAAGACTTGATGATTTGCGACGGCGAAAGCAATGGAATGTGTATTGCGGGCGTATTTGGCGGCAGCAAATCGGGCGTGAAGGCTGAAACTAAAAACATTTTTTTAGAATCGGCGCATTTTCACCCCAAAATGTTGCGGCGCACAGGCACGCGATTGGGTTTGCACACCGATGCTAAAAAAATATATGAAAAAGGAAGTGACCCGAATATCACTGTTTTTGCGTTGAAACGCGCCGCTTTATTGATAACCGAATTAGCGGGCGGGGTGATTGCGTCCGAAATCGTCGATATTTATCCGACACCGATTGCGCCTCAACAAATTAGGGTTCATTTTGACAAAATAGAAAGTTTAATTGGTTTAAAAATTCATAAAAAAGATTTAAAGAAAATATTTAAATCCTTGGAAATGAATCTTTTAGAGGAAAATGAGGACAGTTATTTAGTCAGCGTTCCGACCAATAAAGCGGATGTTTTGCGAGAAGCGGATGTGATAGAGGAGATTTTACGCGTTTATGGTTTCAATCATGTGCCAATACCTGCGGGTATGAAAATGACTCCTGCGGCAACCGAAAATCCAGACCCGTATCGGGTGCAACAACGCGTTGCGGATGCGTTAGCGGCACAAGGTTTTAATGAAATGATGGCGTTATCCTTGTCTAAATCCAAATATTATGCGGATAATACTTTATTAAACCAAACAGAATTGGTTTTTATCAACAATACAGGCAATGTGGATTTAGATATAATGCGCCCGACGATGTTATTTTCAGCATTGGAAACGGTGACGCATAACCAAAATCGGCAACAAACGGATGTACGATTATTTGAATTTGGCAAAACCTATCGACAAAAAACAGGCGGCGGGCAAATTGAAACAGCCCACCTCAGTTTAACGTTAACAGGTCAACAACGCCCAGAAAATTGGTTAGACAAAACCAATCTTAAAACTGATTTTTTTAATTTAAAAGCAATTGTCCAACAAATTTTAGGTTCTTTGGGCATCGGCGGTTATCAAGAGACCGCTTTACAAGGCAAACAATGGGCATTTGGGTTGAAATATCATCGCGGAGAAGCCGTGTTGGTAGAGTTTGGAAAAGTGCCTTTCAACTGCAAACGATTATTTGATGTAAAACAAGAGGTGTATTTTGCTGATTTTAAATGGGATACGGTGCTTAAAGCGATTAAAAACACTAAAATTAAATTTGAGGAACCATCGAAATATCCTGTGGTGCGCCGCGATTTAGCATTAGTGGTGGATGAATCGGTTCGTTTTGCGGACATGGCTCAAATTGCCCGAAAAACATGCAAACAAACGATGAAAGAAATTAATTTGTTTGATGTGTTTGAAGACGTTGTTAAATTGGGTGCGGGAAAGAAATCGTATGCTGTTAGTTTTATATTTGAAGACAAAGAGAAAACGTTACAAGAGAAAGAAATCGAACAGATGATGTCCAATTTGATGCGGCAATATGAAACGCAATTAGGAGCAGTCGTTAGAAAATAAATTAAAGGTGATACGAATTGGAACGCGGATGACACGGATTGGGCGAATTTTTGATTTAAATAAATTTAAAATCCGTTTTTAATTAAAAAACAATATTAAATATTGTTCAAATTAAAATCCGCGAAAATTCGCCCTATCGGTGTCATCCGCGTTCCAATTTACATTACGGGTATAATCAAAAAAGAATCTAATGGTTTCCGAGCAACTCCAAAGTATAGAGCAAAAAATTCGATTGTTGGCGCAACGATTGTCGGAATTGGAGCGCGAAAACTCGGATTTGAAAGAAATCAATCGCCAGTTACGTGGGCAATTGGAAGAAAAAAATAGGGAAGTTCCCAAACCGAAAGGCAGACACCAAGGGATTGCAAGGGGGCGCGGCAGTAGTATTTCGGCAGTGGATTTTGTCATCAATGGCTTCCACCTGCCCGAGGAAATGGATAAAACAGAAGGGCTCGAAAAATTTTTAAAGTTGGATTAGACAAATTCAGAATCATCACACGATATGCAAAACGAGATGCAAAACGGGATGCACAGCGAGATGCGAAGTATCAATGTGACTGTGGCAGGGCGCGTTTTTCCCCTTAAAATCAAAATAGAGGAGGAAGATGCCATTCGAGAAACGGTATTGGAAATCAATGAGTTAGTTCAAAAATTTCAACTAATGTATGTGCGGCGCGATAAATATGATTGTTTGGCAATGGCATTGTTGACGTATGCGGTGGAAGTACATCGTTTGAAAACCAATTCTGTTGAATCGAAAATAGCGGATAGAATCGACCGCATTGATTTGTTTTTGACGAAATTATTAGAAAAATGAAAGGGGCATGTCGCTTCTTAGAGTGTTTTTTCTGGGTTTAGTCCGTTGGTAAGAAATAGGATGGTTCGCAATATTTTGTAAAATCAGAGGTTGGATTCGCAACGGTTGGCAGCTTTCCTTTCAAAACATTTTGCTATATAAAACATTTTTTTTAATCTTAAATGACCGAATTAGTTACAAATGAGTACTACTCTGATAGTTGTATTGGCATTGTTGGGTTTTTTACTCGGTGGATTGGCAGGGCATAACGGTATCAAACGTTATATGGCTAAGGCGAACCAAGATATTATAGATGAATCAAGCCGACAGGCGGATGCGGCGGTGACGGAAGCCAAAGCAACTGCAAAACGCATGACGGATGATGCGAAACGGATTGTGGAGGATGCGGAAAGTAAAGCCGAAAAAATCGTTGAACGTTCTGAGAATAAGAATGAGTCTATCAAACAACGGAAGATTCAAGAGGCAAAAGAGAAATTTGCTAACTTGAAAAATGAGTTCGAGGGTGAAAAAACATTGCATATTTTGGGCATGAAAGACCGCGAAATTGTTATTGTCAACCGCGAAAATGATTTGAAACAACGGTTTAAAGATTTTCAAGGACAAGTGGAAGAAGTGAAGAAGTTGCAAAAAGAAACGGAGTCGAAAGATAAAGAATTGGAATCGATTCGGGAAAATTTGACGCTTCAATTGAAGATTATTGCGAAGAAAAAAGATGAATTGGAATCGGCTAATGAGTTGAGAATCAAAGAATTAGAACGCATTGCAAACCTTTCTGAGTTGGCTGCCAAAGAACAATTGTTGGAAGCGGTGCGCGGAAAAGCAGAAAATGAAGCGATGGTGATTATGAAAAATACCATCGAACAAGCCAATTTGAGTGCGAGTAAAGAGGCGAAAAAGATTGTAATCCAAGCGATTCAACGGATGAGCGCGGAGTTTGCGATTGAAAATACGGTTTCAGTGTTTAATCTGGATTCGGATGATATGAAAGGGCAAATCATTGGTCGAGAAGGGCGGAATATTCGGGCGTTGGAAGCGGCAACTGGCGCGGAAATCGTGGTGGATGATACGCCTGAAGCGATTGTCATTTCGTCTTTTGACCCAATTCGGCGAGAAATTGCGCGGTTGGCACTTAAAAAATTGGTTGCTGATGGGCGGATTCACCCTGCGCGGATTGAAGAAGTGGTGGCTAAAACGCGGAAACAATTGGAAGAACAAATTGTTGAAATTGGAGAACGGACGGTCATTGATTTGGATATTCATGGGTTGGATGCGGCGTTGGTGCGGATGGTTGGACGGATGCGGTATCGGTCTTCTTATGGACAAAATTTGTTGAAACACTCGATTGAGACGGCAAATTTATGTGCATTGATGGCTGCGGAACTCGGTTTCAACCCGAAACAAATCAAAATGGCGAAACGGGCGGGACTTTTGCACGATATTGGTAAGGTTGCAGAGGAAGAATCTGAATTGTCGCATGCGATTTTGGGGATGAAATTGTGTGAAAAACACAATGAACATGCTGTCATTATCAATGCAGTGGGTGCGCATCATGATGAAATTGAAATGTCGAATATCATTTCGCCGATTGTACAGGCTTGCGATGCGATTTCAGGCGCACGTCCGGGTGCAAGACGCGAGATTTTGGAAAGTTATTTGAAACGAATTGGCGAATTGGAAGAATTGGCACTTTCACATGAGGGCGTTCAAAAAGCCTATGCGATGCAAGCAGGACGCGAATTGCGCGTAATTGTGGAATCGGAAAAGGTTTCAGACCAATATGCCGATGATTTGTCGTTTATGATTTCTCAAAAAATACAGGAAGTCATGCAGTATCCGGGACAGATAAAAGTAACCGTGATTCGTGAAAAACGGGCGGTTTCTTTCGCAAGATAGTTGCATAGGGACTTACGTAAAGGGGACTTTACGTAAGTCCCTCATATCAGTAAGGTCAAAGTAGGCAAAATTGCCGCTAATCGTGGGTCTTGAGCTAAATGTTGGTTTATAATGGGTGTCATATGATTTTTTTAAATAATTAAAAAATAAATTTGTTAAAATATTTGGCTATTTCTGTTCTTTTATCAACCTTTGATGCTTGGGATACCGATACTGTTTCTTTTAAAGCACAGAAATTTTTGGATTCCAAAAGAAAAAATAGCAAAACTTGGCTAAAATATTGTTTATTTAAATTTATATTAAATCTAAACCAAATTTGTATGATGAAACTAAACCACCGTTTCGCCTTACTCCTGCTTTTGTTGAGCATGGCGACAACTACTTTTGCCCAAACGACTCTTACGGGAACGGTCACTGACGAACTCAACAAGGAGCCGATACCGGGAACTACGATTATCATCAAAGGGACGATTGCAGGCACAATTACTGATGGTGAAGGCAAATTTTCACTCAAAGTGACAAGCCTCCCTGTTATCTTGAAAATCAGTAGTGTTGGTTATCAGAGCATTGAGCTGAACCTTAAAGATGCAGGTCCTCATAACATTACCCTAAAAGAAGGCGTAACTTTAATGTCGGAAGCCTCTGTTACGGGTAATCGTATTGAAGAAAAATTGGTGCGCACTCCTGTAACGATTGAGAAAATTTTTGGAAAACAACTTCAACAACTTGGTGCCTTTGACACGTACACGACGTTGCAAGGTTTGAAAGGGGTTGACTTATTATCCCAAAGTTTAACGTTTCGGTCGGTAAACATGCGCGGTTTTGGTGCGAACAACAACAATCGTTTCGTTCAATTGACGGATGGAATGGATAACCGTTCTCCGGGACTTGGTTTTGGTTTTGGCTCTGTGGCGGGCGTTTCTGATTTGGATATTGACAACATTGAGTTGTTGCCGGGTGCGGCTTCTGCGTTGTATGGACCAGATGCTTTGCAAGGGTTGATGTTGACGCGTACCAAATCGCCTTTTGATTATCAAGGGTTGAGTGCGCAAGTCAAAGTTGGGGTCAATAATGTTGGCAAAACCGATATCAAAGCACAACCTTATACGGATGTTGCGGTGCGTTATGCCACTCATTTGAGTGAAAATCTCGCCTTTAAAGTCAATTTACAAGCGATTAATGGTACGGATTTCATTGCAGACGATTATAATGACCGTATGACGCGAAATCGTAGAAATTTTTTCGTAGTTGATAATACCGCGAAAACGGTTTCATTAGGTTACACACCGAACAATGACAAAGATAATAATTTTGAATATGATGGGGTGAATATCTATGGAGATGATGTCTCGAATGGTGGCTTATTCGATTATCCAGCAACACATCCTGTGACAGCACTTGCGGGCAAACGCGTGACGCGTTCTGGCTACAAAGAGTATGATTTGACGGGTGATAAGGGTAAAATTTTCAGTTATCGGGCGAATGCAGCTTTGCATTACAAGATTAATCAAAATTTAGAAGCAAGTGTGGGCTGGTATTTCGGGAATGGTAATTTTGCTCGGACGGCAGGTTTCCGCGAATATTACCCTGATTATCTCCGCAATCAAATCAAAGCAGAGTTGCGTGGTGACGAATTTTTCATTCGCGCTTACCAAACAACGCAGCAAGCAGAAGGTTTTTCGATGGGTGCGTTGGCAAAAATCATGTTAGATTCTGCTGGTTCGACTTTGGCGGCTCCGAATGCGATGGGAAATTGGTCATCTGCGTTTTCTACGGCGTATAATACGAGTCCGAATATTGCCACAGCGCGGGCGGCGGCGGATAATACCCGTTTAGCCCCCGGTTCAGCAGGGTTCAATAGTTTGTGGACGGAATTGACTTCGACGTTGAATACGGATTTCATCAATGGTCCAACTGGAAAAAGTACCCGTTACAAAGGCGTTCGGTTATTAGATAATTCTTCAATGCGTCATGTGGAAGGGATGTATAATTTTAAAAAAATCGTTCCAAAAGAGCTTGATTTGGTGACAGGCGCGAGTTTTAGAAATTATTCCATGTTGACCAAAGGCACGATTTTCCCTGTAACGCGGACGGGAGAGGAGTTCACTATTGCGGAATACGGCTTGTATTTGCAGGGAACTTACACATTGACTTTTAATGAAAATATCTCTCTTAAACCCACTGCGGCGATTCGATATGACAAAAATCAATATTTCAAAGGTGGTTTCACCCCGCGTATCTCAGGCGTTTTGACTGTGTATGAGCATAATATTCGTGCTTCTTTGCAATCTGCGTTTCGGAATCCAAGTCCAAATCAATTGTTAGCGGATGGTAAAATTGGAGAAGTGGGTGGCTCGCAATCAGCAGTAGAAGCTGCGAATTTGTACAATAATCCTGCTTACACACAAACCTCTGTTGCCGCATTTGCAGCATCTGCGACGAATGATGAATCTTTATTAGTGAAATATGTACCTGCACCTGAAAATTTCAAGACGGAAAAAATTCAAACTTGGGAGTTAGGTTATAAAGGGACGATTGGCAAATTTTTATACGTAGATGCGTTTTATTACCAAAGTAAATACAACGATTTCATCGCTACACAAAATTATCAACAATTGAAAACAGCAGGTTCGCCTTTAATTGGTTTTAAAAATGCTGCCAATTATGTGACGTACCAAGTCAATTTTAATAATTTCAATGAAATTTATGTCAATGGTTTTGGAGTTGGTGTAGAAGCCGTTTTAGGCGGTGGTTACAATTTGGGTGTGAATTATGCCAATCAAATTGGTACGATTACGTTGAAAGATGCCGCAGGCAATACCTTGAAAGATGCTTTCGGAGTGGATATTGTAAAGCGCAAAATGAGTAATTTGGAAGTATCTCGTGTCCAAAGAAACTTCTTTATTTCGCCAGAAAATCGATATAATATTACGTTGAGCAATCCGAAAGTGACTAAATTACTTGGTTTCTCGTTAGCGTATCGCTGGACGGATAAAACTTGGATTGAACAAGGGAATACACAAGGCGATATATTGTTGCCTTCTTGGAATACGGTTGATGTGGCTGTTTCGTACAAAATTCCCGCATATCGCACGATTGTTAAATTTGGTGCGAGCAATTTGATGAACAAATACTATTCGCAAGGATATGGTTTAGCACAAATTGGGGGTGTGTATTATGTTGCGTTGAATTTTGACCAAATATTGAATAAATAAAAGGGGGTAAATCCAGAAAAAGGAAGCATTTATTGGTTTTTTTTGCAAAAATCGAATAAATGCTTCTTTTTTTTTGTAATGACCGTCCTGACATCGAAAAAGTACTATATTGACGTTCTTCATATATTATTTAGGTGCGCTCCTTGAACAACTCTAATGATGCCTAAATCATCGGTTGGTTTCAATCCCCATTCATCTTGCATCTTCAACATTTTCAGATGAAGCATTTTATCGTTTTCAATCCATTGATTATCAATCAATAAGTGCGCAATTGCATCTTTTTCGACAATCGTAACGCGATTGTCAAAACGACTGAATGTCAAAATGCCATCGGTTGCCATACTAATATCCTTTATCGCCTGAAAATGATTGAATTGGGTATGATGGGCAAACCAAGTTTCAAAATTTTTAGTTAAATGATAACCTAAATAATCAGGTTTGTTATCTTGTTGATATTCAATGACTTGTGCATTGCAAACGATGACTCCATCTCCAACAGTGATGACACTTGCCTCCCATTTTTGCGTATCCAAAATCATCAAAATCAAGGTTGCGAGCGTTTCGTCGCGCTCTAATTGCACTTGATTTTTAATATCATTTAAATCTAAAAACAATTGCTGGCAAACTGCTTTCAATAAAATGGGATTGGACACTTGCTTCTTAGTCATAAATTCTCTGAAATAGGCATTTTTGGCAATTTTGCGCAACACTTTTCCCATCAAAGTCGAAATGAGGTGGCTATCAATGCCCATCGTGCAACCATCCATGACGGCGCAAAGCCATTGATGCGAGCCAATTTGCTCCGAAACGAGGGAATCCTCACAATGATTAGTGTGGTGTTCACCAATTTGGAGCAACGTATGTATTTTCATTTTAAGCATGCGCAAAAATAAGATATTTGCCCTCATCACCAAACAAATGAATCTTTTTTTTGTTCCCAAAGCTAAATTTTAAAATCAAAATCTATGTTAGAACCCACTCAACATCAGCTCAATATCATCCAAGCACTCCGCGAAACGGTGCAGGAATATTGCCAAATGCCTATTTTGGAATCCTATCGGTTTGATTCGGAGCTTCATAACCATTATTTTGGTGCAGAGGCGGACATGCACATTGTCATGCAACTTTTGGGCGGATACGAATCGGAATCGTTTGAAGACGGCAAAGTTTCTCATGATATTTATGAAGTGATGGGCTTAAAAGATGAATTAGGCAACGATTTTTCGTTTCGTTTCGAGGAAGAAGATGAAAATATCAGTGGTTTATCGCGGCGCGTGAGCATTTATGGCGATTGCGACGAAACCGATGCTGCAAACATAGAAGCGATTTTTTGGGAGGTCTTTGCAAATTATCATTAGCAATTGCCTACTTTTGCGTCCTTTAAATTGCCAACCAAAAAAAATCAAAATTATGTCTAACGCCTTTTATCGCGTTCCGAAAGCGGTCAATGAACCTATTCTAAGTTATCGCCCTGATAGCCCTGAAAAAATTGCCTTGAAAGCGGCTTTGAAAACTTGTAAAGCACAAGTTATAGAAATTCCGATGCACATCGGCGGCAAAAAAGTGACTACGGATGAAAAAGTAGCCATTCATCCACCACATGAATTGAGTCACACATTGGGTTATTTTCATCGCGGCGGTGCCATCCATGTCCAAAATGCGATTGATGCGGCATTGAAAGCCAAAGTCGAATGGGAAAAAATGCCTTGGCAGGAGCGAGCCGCTATTTTTTTGAAAGCGGCGGATTTGTTATGTGGTCCGTTTCGGGCGCGGATGAATGCCGCAACGATGTTGTGCCAATCCAAAACGGTTTATCAAGCAGAAATTGATGCCGTAGCAGAAATGGCAGATTTTTTCCGTTTCAACGTCCAATTTATGACGGAAATCTATCAACAACAACCCGAAAGTAGCCCCGGCATCTGGAATCGAACCGAATATCGTCCCTTAGAAGGCTTCGTTTTTGCCTTGACTCCGTTTAATTTTACATCCATTGCGGCGAATTTATGTGCTGCACCTGCGATGTTGGGCAATGTCGTGGTTTGGAAACCTGCGGATTCCCAAATTTATTCGGCGCATGTGATTATGGAATTGTTTGAAGCGGCGGGTTTGCCTGCGGGCGTTATCAATTTGGTCTATTGCGACGGACCCGTAGCGGGCGATGTGATTTTCAAACACCCTGATTTTGCAGGTTTGCATTTTACGGGCAGCACGAAAGTTTTCCAAACTTTATGGCAAACCATTGGAAATCAATTGTCTAAATATAAAACCTATCCGCGTATTGTAGGTGAAACGGGTGGGAAAGATTTTGTCATGGTACACGCTTCGGCAGACGCAAAAGCGGTTGCAGTCGGTTTATCACGCGGCTCTTTTGAATATCAAGGACAAAAATGTTCTGCCGCTTCTCGCGCCTATATTCCCAAATCGTTGTGGCAATCCATCAAAAATTTCATGATAGAAGATGCCAAAACATTTAAAATGGGCAATCCAGAAGATTTTCAAAATTTTGTTTCGGCAGTGATTGATGAACGGGCTTTTGATAAAATTACACATTACATTGCGCAAGCGAAAAAGGCAAAAGATTGTGAAATTATTATTGGCGGCAATTATGATAAAACCAAAGGATATTTCATTGAACCAACCGTAATCGTCACCACCAACCCGAATTATGAAACGTTATGTGAAGAATTATTTGGTCCCGTATTAACAATTTACGTTTATCCAGACAAAGATTATGTGAAAACATTGGAATTGGTGGATAAAACATCGCCTTATGCCTTGACAGGTTCGATTTTTGCGACCGATAGAATGGCTGTAAATACCGCTTTTGAACAATTGCGCCATGCCGCAGGGAATTTTTATGTGAATGATAAACCGACAGGTGCCGTTGTTGGTCAGCAACCGTTTGGCGGGGCGCGGGCGAGTGGGACGAATGATAAAGCGGGTTCCGTTTTGAACTTATATCGTTGGTTATCAGCGAGAACGATAAAAGAAACCTTTGTGTCGCCAACGGATTATCGATACCCATTCATGGCAGCAGAATAAATTTGTTCAACCAATTGCCGCACTTTTTTCCAGCAGTTTCCGCTTTGGAAAATTTTTGAAATAGGATGCTGATGATTGGAAGGATTGGAAGGATATTTTTAGTTGAAAAATGTAAAGAATCACTCCAAACATCCTTGCAATCCTTCAAATCATCAGGAGCCTATTTCAAAAATTTTCAAAGCGGTTGAAAGGCTTTCAATACGCCCACCAATCCTGCAACATATGGGGTTGCCATCGACGTTCCACTGAAAAAACCATACCGATTGTTCGGCAAAGTGGCGTAAATTTGAACGCTGGGAGCTGCCAAACCGTGTTCTGTAAAGCAATCGGATACAAAAGGGAGTGCATGATAGCTGTTTTTTTGAATCACTCAAATTAGGCAATAGGCAAACCATTGGTCACAAGGCGGTCAGGTTGCAAAAGCGTTATTTCGCCTTCCGCGCCGACCGAACCGAGTACCAAACATTCACTAAAAAAATTAGCAATTTGTTTGGGTGGAAAATTAATAACAGCAACAATTTGTTTCCCAATCAAATCCTCAACGGAATATAATTTTGTGATTTGCGCAGAAGAACGTTTAATGCCTTGTGCGCCAAAATCAATGGTCAATTGATACGCAGGTTTTTTCGCTTTAGCGAAAGGTTGCGCATGCGTAATCGTACCGACAGCGATTTCAACTTTTTCAAAATCCGCCCATGTAATAAATGGTTTCATAAATGACAAGTAAAATAATTTAAAAAATAATTTTATATATTTTGATTGAATCATATTCAATACAAATTTATTATCAAAGACTTACAAAACATACTATTTTATATGCTTAAAGCAACTTTTTTTTGGCATTTTTTTCGGAGCAAGGTTCACATAACGTTCAAAACCAATCATTCATGCAAAAATAATCGCCTTATACATGTTTTCCAAAATACAAGCAAAACTACTTTATTATCTGCGTTATCCTGCCATAACCAACGAAAAAGGCAGAGATTTAATTGAATTTCGGTCTGGAATTTTAATTGGTTCTATCATTATGATCGTGATTCCCTTTTTAAATTTGATATTAGATGGAGCGATTTTAGACCATGATTTAATTCGCAATATATTACTTATCATTCATTTAAGTATATTTATCATTTCTTATAAAACACAAAAAATGCATAAATACTTGAATGAAATCAGTTATATATTTACCATTTCATATGTTTTAATGATAGAATATGTTCTTTTTACAAAAGACTTTCCAATCCAAAGTACAACAAGTGCTGTTGCCGCTATTTTTTGTATGGGTGGTGCTTTCAAACAAAAACACTATTTAGGAATTTACTATTTGATTTCTAATTTTTTTCTAATTTTTTGGGTTTGCCTTTGTCCCTATCCCGAAGTTGGAAAAATGTATGTTTGCAGTATGAGCATGATAGTTGCCTTTCTGGGCGTGTATGTTTTTGGGAGCAAAATTGCTGCGGTGCAGGAAGTTTCTCAAAATCAAGCTTGGTTTCGGAATTTATTTCATCATACGCCTGTAAGCATTGCTTTGGTGGGTGCAGATATTAAAGTTTTTAAAATCAATCATCATTTTCAAACCATTTTAGGTTATTCAGAAAGTGAAATTGTGACGCACGGTTTAGACCCGATTATTCACGCAGAAGATAGGATTGATAATCAGACGTTATATAACACGCTGTTTGAAACGCCTAACGGAACGTATAAAACGGAAATGCGCCTCCAAAATAAGGAGGGGAATACGCTCTGGATGCGGGTTTCGATTTCTGCAACCAATTTTGAAACCTCGAATATTCCAGAATCCAACCGATTTGCGATTGCTGTTTTTGATGATATTACGGAAAAAAAACAAGCGGAATTTCTACTGAATCAACGTTCTACACTTCTTTTGCAACAAAATCAAGCGTTAGAAGAATTTAGTTATGTGATTTCGCACGATTTGCAAGAGCCTTTGCGGATGATTACGAGCTTTTCGCAACTCATTCAACGCCGTTATCTCGCCAAAATGAATAACCCTGACATGGACCGAGATTTCAATTTTGTAATTGACGGTGCGAAACGCATGAGCAAATTAATTAAAGATATGTTGGAATATTCACGGTGGAGTTCGCAGCGTTTTCCCACCGAAAAAGTTGATACACAAGCTGTTATCGTTGAAGTATTGCAAAATTTAACCTATTCAATTGGGCAGGCGCAAGCAGAAATTATCGTAGGCGATTTGCCTACTTTGACGGCAAATCGATTGGTGATTTCACAAGTTTTCCAAAATTTGATTGGCAACAGTATCCATTATCGGCATCCGAATCGCGCACCGCGAATACGCGTCGATTTCAACTATCGTCCCAAAGAAAAAGATTGGCTTTGCTCCGTCCGCGACAATGGCAAAGGCTTTGATGACACCCAAAAAGAACGCATTTTCGGCATTTTTCAACGATTGGACACCGATAAAAAGGGTACAGGCATGGGTTTGGCGATTTGTAAACGCATCATTGAGAAACAAGGCGGCACGATTTGGGCAGAAGGCGTGCCTAATGAAGGCGCAACTTTTCAATTTACAGTATAAAATTTTATTTATCTTTGCGGCATTAACAAAAAAAATGTACCATGCCGCTTGACCAAATTGATTTAGACGAACAATACGAAGTTAAAAAAACAGATGAAATGAGTTTTTGGGATCATATCGAAGTGTTGCGTTGGCACTTGATTCGCTCGCTCGTGGTCTTTGTCGTGTTGACGCTCATCGTTTTTGCCAATAAAGATTTTGTTTTTAATCAAATCATTTACGGACCCAAACAAAGTAATTTCATCACATTCAAAGTAATGTGTCGTTTGGCGGAATGGCTACACATGCCAAGCCTCTGCTATACGCCGAAAGAGTGGCGAACCGTGACGATTGCGCTCAGTGAAGCGTTTTTTGTACACATGCAAGTTTCAATTGTGGTGGGATTTATCTTATCTTTTCCTTATATTTTTTGGGAATTTTGGCGATTCATCAAACCCGGTTTGTTCCATAAAGAAGTGAAAGCAGCACGCGGTTTTGTGGCAATTTGCAGTTTTTTGTTTTTAACAGGTGTCCTTTTTGGCTATTATGTGGTTTCGCCGTTTGCGGTTTCGTTTTTGGCGACGTATGATTTGCCTGATAATCAAGCGATGAATTCCTTAGGTTCGTATATTGATTTTATCACAATGTTGACTTTACCATTGGGCATTATCTTTGAATTGCCAGTGGTCATCTACTTTTTATCCAAAATTGGGATTGTTACCCCCGAATTTTTGCGCGCTTATCGGCGGCATACGGTGGTCATTATCTTGATTGTGGCTGGAATTATCACCCCTTCGCCCGATATTTTCTCCCAAATGATGGTGGCAGTGCCGCTTTATGGTTTGTATGAAATCAGTATTGTGGTTTCGGGGCGTGTTGTAAAAAAAAGAATGGAATTAGAGCCGCGTGTATAAACTGAAAACATTGGATATATTTTTTCGCCTAAAAAAAACCTTTTGAGCGCAATCGGTTTGTTTTTAGGCGAAAAAACATATCCGATGCCAAAGTGAGTCAGTCGCCTAAAAATTAGGCATTTGTTTGACCCGATTATCGCAACACAATTTAATACCTATCCATTTATGCTTGGTTCAAAACAAAAAAAAGAGGTTGCCTACACAACCTCTCCTTCAAACTAAACCTTAAAATTGTATGAAAAAATTTAACTCAAACACTTTATTCCTTTTTGGCAAAACTTTTCAAGCCTAAAATATTGAAAATCAATTATCTGCGTCTTCTGCGCGGTGCTGGAACAATCGCCCCATTCACATCAAAAAAGTATTGCGTGTTATTATTCAAACGCACCCCATATAAAACCGAACCATTTGCATTCGTGATTTTTATAATATGATTAATCAAGGCAGTATCGGTATTTGCCAATAAATAGGTCTTTGCAGCAGCAGGCAAACTATCAAAAGCAATATTGGCAAATGCGTGTGCATGGTTTGGCGTTGTCATGAAAACGCCATTTGCATCAAAATGATAATGCGTACCATTCGTAAATCGCACCGCATACCGAATCGTACTATCTGGTAAAGTGATTTTCATGATTTTTCCAATCGTCAACGTACCTGCATTTGTCGTAATATAAGTTTGCGCCGCTTGAGGCAACTGCGCAAAGGGAATCGAATCGGCTTGCGCACCCGAAGCATGACCCACATGATGTCCATTCGTACCGCGACCGTGACCACCGCCGCAAACCCGCCCACTGTCGCGACGCGCTGTCGTGCCTGTCGGAGTCGGTGACGGACCCAACAAAAACTCGGTCGTAATCATCGTGTTGCTGTCAGGCGTTTCCACCGTTACGTCTTCTTGCGCCGTGCAAGAAAATAAAAAAAGTGCCGCAGCAACTGCTGAAAATTTTACAAAATTTTTCATGAAATCAGAATTTAATTTGTTTGATGAACTAATGTGAACTATTATGCTTTAATTTGTCTCCAAGACGCGCCGTGTAAAAGGTGCGTTGCGTCGAAAAATCATTTTAAGGAAACCTTAACCATTGTCATTGTTTTTTGACAATTGAAATTATGAAAGTTTTAATCATCCGTTTCTCGTCGATTGGCGATATTGTATTGACATCGCCTGTGGCGCGTTGTTTGAAATTGCAATTAAATGCCACCGTTCATTACCTCACCAAAAAGTCCTTTGAAAATATTGTTATACATAATCCATTCATTGATAAAGTGTTTTTGATTCAAAAAGGCGTTGAAGAAATTCTTGAAGCATTGAAAAAAGAACAATATGATTTAGTCATTGATTTGCATAAAAATATTCGGTCGTGGCAAACGCGCCGCGCTTTGAGCGTCACATCGGTTGCGTTTGATAAATTAAATATTGAAAAATGGTTGCTTGTGCAGCTCAAAATCAATCGATTGCCGCATACGCATATTGTGGAACGCTATTTATCGGCGGTTGCACCGTTTGGGATTTTGCCTGATGAGCGCGGTTTAGATTATTTTATTCCGTCAAGTGATGAAATCGACGTAATGCAACAGTTTCAATTAAAAAAACAACAATATGTTTCTTTTGTAACAGGTGCGGCACATGCTACCAAACGGTTGCCTGAAGCGAAAATCATTGAAATCTGTCAAAAAATCACGGCTTTAGGCATGCCTGTCGTTTTATTAGGTGGGAAAGAGGAAGCCGAAAAAGGGGAGCGCATTTCAAAAAGGGTCGATTCAACACGCTGTTATAATACGTGTGGGCAATTGAACCTACATCAATCGGCATCTGTGGTGCGGCAATCGGCGGTGGTGGTAAGTCACGATACGGGTTTGATGCACATTGCGGCAGCATTTCAACGAAAAATTGTGGCAATTTGGGGCAGCACCGTCCCCGCTTTTGGGATGTATCCATATCGAACCGAACATACTTCGTTTGAAATCAACACATTGCGCTGTCGTCCGTGTTCAAAAATTGGTTTTGACCAATGCCCCAAAGGACATTTTCGGTGTATGAACGATTTGGATACGGACAAAATCGTGCAGCAAGTGCAATTGTATTTTAAAACCATTTGAATCATTATTTTTTTGTAATACGTTGTGGTAGGATGTACGGATTGCACGCATTTCCATCCAATTTTACAGATTTGGATGCCCATAGAAAAATCCGTACATCAACCCCAACTCATTGATTTTACCCAAATGTTCAAATCACGAAGTGACACTATTTTAAAAATTCAGTTGCGCTTGAAGGCGCATCAAACTACCGCGTTGCAAGTTTTCTTGCAATTTGAAGTCTTCAAAACGGCGTTCTGAGATGGTATAAGCGGCTGTTAATTCAAAATTTTTATAAACTTGCCATTCTACGCCCAATTCCCATTCTTTCAAATCATAACTGCGGGCATCGACTTCATGTTTTTTTCCACCCCGATACCATTGATAACGCAAGTACGGCATCACGACTTGGTTGCCCACCACTGCCCGATAAGTGGCGGTCAAATACCCACCTTGCAATTTTTTGACCTGAATTGAATCCGTCGCTTTATCAAATTCGGGTCCCAAACCCGAATTAAATTCTGCAAAAATACCAAAAGGTTTCGGATACAAAACAAAAGTGGTTGCAAAACGCTCATCGATAAACTCGGCATTTGCAGGCAATCGAACCCCGACATTGCGCAAATCGGCATTCAAATTATATTTTCCTTTATAGCCTTGAATACTTGCCTCCATGATTTGCCCGTTTGCCAACTCAAAAGGATAGGTCAATCGCGCCACTAAATGGGGTTGATTATTACTTTCTGCTTTATTCGCCGTTTGTCCATTGTACGCGCCCAAGCCAATCATTCCATAATCGCCCGTTCCTTTCAAACCGTCATTGACCAATTTGGCAAATAATTCCCGCATTTTGGCAGGTGCGTAGTAAAAAGTCAAGCCTAAATCGCGTTCATTACTCAATGCACTATTGGTTGGGTCGGCTCTATCTAAGGGCAAACGATTTTGACTGGATTGCATGTTTTCAAAACCAAATGGTACTTTGGATTGTCCGATGCGAAAACGATACTCTTTTTTGTTATCTAAGGCAACATCAAAATATAAATCGCGGATTTGGGCAAAATTATTGGTAGTTGAACTCGGCGCAGATGCCAAATCGGGTTGAATGTAGAAAAAAACTCGGTCATGTACATTGCCACTAAAAATAATGCGGGCGCGGCGAATGAAAAAACCACCATTTTCACCAATTGATTTATCACATTGGTCGCATTTGAGTTTAGAATTGGTTTCAAAAAGGCGGTTGTAACGCACTTGCGCATAACCGCGAATCGAAAAAGCATCATACCATTTTTTAGCATGTGCGGTTGCAGGAGCAGCAGGGGTGGCAGGCGGCGCAGGGGTGTTGATTTTAGGTTTCGGGGCAAGACTATCCACCATCGCTTGATGACTTTCCGTTTGCGCTGATAAGGTTTGGCAACTCAACAAAACGATTGCTAAATAGCAAATCTGTTTCAAGTAAAAGTTTTTCATAAAATTGGTTTAATATTTATCTTTTTCAAAGTCGATACAATCATTCGACTGAATGACGGGGCAAAATTGATACTTTCATGTTAAGTGTATATTAAGGCAATATTAATAAATTGTTAAGTTTTGAATGGGTTCACCCATATAACTCATAATGGATTTGCGATTTGGCGCATTTCAAATCCAATAACAAATGTTCTACGGCTTCATCAATCATTTTGCTCCAACCGCAAATCCAAAAATCGGTTTCCGCCGTCGGATTCGGATAGGCTTCCATGTAAGCGGCATGAACGTACCCGCGCCGCCCGTTCCAAGTCGGTTGCGGACGCGATAAAACGACTTCATATTTAAAATTGGGATACTTTGATTGTAAATCTTCAAATTCTTTTTGATACAAAATCCCTGCTTCCGTGCGCGTTCCGAAGATTAAATGCAGGTTTTGATACGGCAATCCGCGTTGCAATATATCGTGAATCATGCTCCTAAATGGCGCAACGCCCGTTCCTGTACAGATAAAAACCAAATTTTTTTCGGCAATTCGCGCATCCGTTAAAATAAAATTGCCATCAGGTGCTTTGAAACGAATGTTTGTATCAACAGCCGCTTCGTCAAAAAGGTAACGCGTGCCTGCGCCCGCTTCCGCACGCACAATGCAAAATTCTAATACATTCGACGCAGGATGACTCGGCGCGGAAGCGATGGAATAACTGCGCCATCGTTTCAATCGCTTTTCAGCAATTGGCAAATCCATCGTGACGAATTGACCTGCTTTGAAATCCAAGGTTTCATCGCCTTCTATTTGCAACCAAAAACGCTTTGTTGTAGGCGCAATCGATTCTATTTTAATGATTTTTGAATTATACCATTTCCACATATAATTTTTGAATTTGACACTTAGTAGTCGGGAAATTTATTTCCCGCGATATGCGGGAAATAAATTTCCCGACTACTAAGTATTAGTTATTTAAAGATTCTGCCATTCGTTGCGCAACAGAACGTTTTACTAATTGTTGGATTAATTGGTTCATATTTTTCATTTTATAAATTTTTTTACACCAAAGTCGTCTAGAAAAACGCTCGAGAAACCCTATTGAAAGGTGCGTAGCACCGTAACATTCGCATCTTTTCTACAAATGTTACGGTGCTACGCACCTTTCAATAGGGTTTGTCTATCGTTTTTCTACAAATGTTACGGTGCTACGCACCTTTCAATAGGGTTTGTCTATCGTTTTTCTACAAATGTTACGGTGCTACGCACCTTTCAATAGGGTTTGTCTATCGTTTTTCTACAAATGTTACGGTGCTACGCGCCTTTCAATAGGGTTTGTCTATCGTTTTTCTACAAATGTTACGGTGCTACGCACCTTTTTATTTTGTAGAATCTTTTGGATGCCAATAATCATTCTGTGGGTAATGGATAGGGTTACAACCTCGACGACTTTAATATAGCATTAATAAATTGATTATCAACTACTTCGCAGGTTTTCGCACAATACCCCATTGACCATTGATGCAAACAGGAATCGCGCCACTCGCGCAATCGCCTGCCTCTGTGAATCGCAAGGGAATCACTTCCACGCCCGCCGTATTGATAAATCCAAACTGATAATTGAGTCGAACCCGCGCCAAACCATCCGAAAAAGATTCCGCTTCGTCGTATTTCAACGGAACGACTTCTACGCCTTTTTTGTTCACAAAACCATGAAAATCATGGAGTTCCACCGCCGCCAAACCATCTCGAAACGGTTGAACCACATCATATTTCAACGGCACTATCCCTTTTCCACTCGCATCTATCGCCCCCATTTTGCCTTTTTCTTTGACATACGCCACTCCATTTACCATCAAAGTCCCCATATCGTATTGGGGCGCGACCAATACTACGCCATCTTTGCGCAAGTAGCCCCATTTGCCTTTCAACCCAATACGCATTACGCCTTCTGATAAAGTGTCAATCCAGTGATATTGAATCGGCGTGATTAATTTGCCCTGTCGGTTCAAAAGTCCCCACCGATGATTCAACATCACCCGCGCCACACCGCCTTGAAAGGGCAACACCGCATCATATTGACATTTTACTAATTCTTTTTTAACACCAATGAATCCCCATTTTTGTTTAATCCGAACAGACGCGTATCCTTCCGACAAAGGCAAAACATCGTTAAACCACAATTTCGTGATTTCAATGCCTTTCATATTAATAAAAATTCGTTTATTATCCGCCTTTAGGACGGCGGCAACCCCTTCCGAAAAGTGATTGACCTCTTTGTACCGCAACGGAATCACTTCTTCGCCTTTTGCATTCACAAATCCCCACAAATGGTTTCGTTGAACGCCCGCAACGCCTTCCCAAAACGAACCCACTGCCTCATACGCAGGACTTACCAATTCCGTCCCAAACCGACTCACAAAGCCCCATTTTCCATTCAAAAGGACTTCAAACAACCCATTTTGATATTTTCCAATGAAATCATACCGCAAAAGCGTCAATTCTTTGATATTTTTGTTGCCAACCGCAATCAAACCCCATTTTCGATGGAGTCGGACTTTTGCAATCGAACTATCGACCATCCGAATTTCGTCGTAACGCGGCGGACAAATCTCTTGTCCCTCCGTATTCACAAAACCACAAAGCCCATTTTGATGGATTTTAGCACGCCCGCGTTCAAAAGTGCCAATCCCATCATATTTGACAGGAATCACTTCCGCACCCGCATTCGTAGTCAAACCCCATTTGCCATGAAACATTTTGCGAATATATCCATCTTTGAAAATCAATAAGTTATCCAATTTCAAGGTCGGGTGAATCGTCCAATTTAAATCAGGGATTTTGACACCTCCTTTAAAGTTGAAGGTATCTATCGGCGCGTTTTTTGTCAACGTATCGTCTAACGGATGCTTCATGTGTGGTGGCGCGTAATGTCGCGTAGTGGGCTGCGCACACATCAGCATTGGGATACAAAGTATCCAAAAAAGGAGTAAGAATGGGTTCATTGCGTTTGCTTTCCCGAAAAATAGGTTAAAAACGAGGCAAAAATAACTAAAAGAACGTTATTTTTTTATTTTTCACACCTCTAATTTTCCGAAACTTAGGCGGCGCGTTTTTTCAAAATGGAAACGCCTTTTACGCAGGGTTACACTTTGAAAAAGTTACGTCGCTTAAGTTTCAGAAAATTGAAAATTTTCCGAAACTGATATGGTTCCACAAAATTTGTCAAAGATTCGTTATCGTTAGAATTTCGGGCAAATCGTCCGCACCCGTTTGTACGCTGGATGAATATAAACGAGTGATAATTCATATGCACCGCGATAATTGGTCGGGCGTGTCAAAGAGGATGTGTGGACATCGTAACTGAATCCAAAATTCCAACGCTCCATTTCCAACATGGCTGAAAAAATTAACGCATCGCCCAAAAGACTGGATGCCGTAGTTGCCACCGCTTTGAAATTGGCATCTTGTTTAAAACCACTGCCCGCGCCCCGCGACATCCGATAACCGACCCCTGCCCGTATCGCCGCTTCATACCAGTCCCGATTGGTGTATCGGAATAATGCGTTCCATTGCGTCGTAAAAGAAGGTCCTTGTTTTGTGAACATCATGGAAGGCATCAAACTCAATTCCCGATTCATGGGAAATTCGCCGCCGCCATGTAACGTCCACCGCCGATATAAGCGTTCATCTTTGTTGTCTAAAAACGAAACATTGGGTTTCGTCAAGTGGTTCAACGCGCCGCCAACATAAAAACTTTTGTTGTGGTCATAAACGGCGTACCACATCAAACCAGCATTGAAATCACTGAAAATATTGGTTTTCGGTTCCGTTTCGCCAGAGGGCAATTGCCCATTCAACAAAATGCGCATACTGTCATATTGTTGATTGAAAAGCAAATTGCCAAAATTGAGGCTGTGTTGACCCGCACCAAATTGACCGCCAGCAATCAAATATTGGTCGCTGCCGCCATATTTGCGTCCGCCAAGTTGCTTCATATACGAAACGCTCAATGAACCATTGGTTTGTTGCAAACGCGAAATCCCGCCCATTTCATCTTGCAAAAGGTTTAAACCCACTGCCAAATAATCTTCGTTGATAACATTGAAACGCATGTCCGCCCCTGCGTGAATCGTCCGGACAGGCACATCTGCAAAAATATTCGTCCATTGTTGGCGATAATTGGCATTGAAACGCCACATGCCTTTGAAAACGCCCGTCATCGCAGGATTTAAATATTGCGGCGCGGCGTAATATTGCGATAAAATGGGGTCTTGAGCTTGTATCGCAGGGGCTGCTATGCAGCTGAAAATTAAAAGGTATAGATAACGATTCATTTTTTTTTTATTTTTTTAACACATAGTTCACATAGGAAGACATAGTTCACATAGAAATGGGGTCTTGAGCTTGTATCGCAGGGGCTGCTATGCAGCTGAAAATTAAAAGGTATAGATAACGATTCATTTTTTTTTTATTTTTTTAACACATAGTTCACATAGGAAGACATAGTTCACATAGATGCATTCTTTTTTAGAAATGCATCTATGTGAACTATGTCTTCCTATGTGAACTATGTGTTGAACTATCTCAAAAGTGTGCAATTGCCTTTAAACGCATCTGTCGCGCCGTCCAAATACTGTACTTCGATGTACCACACGAAAATACCTGTATTCATCGGGTCGCCATGAAACTTGCCGTCCCAACCAAAAGCAGGGTCATTTGGTTTGAAATCCGTTGCCGCAAAGACCATTTCGCCCCAGCGGTCATAGATTTTAAACACCTTGATTTTCACGCCTTCGCGCCCGTGTACGTATAAAATATCGTTGACATTATCGTCATTCGGCGAAAACCCTGTTGGAATCACCACCAAACGCGGTTTTTCAACGCTCACTTTCAAGTCATCGGTTGCCAAACAACCTGCCGAATCTCGTGCTGTTACCTCGTATTGAATCGTAAACAACGGTTTTGACATCGGCGCAGGACAGGTTTTACACGATAAAGTGCTGTCATACGGTGCTTTCCAAGTGAAAGTCACTCGACCGCGTGCATTTTGAATGTCTGCCGATAACCGCGTACTATCGCCCAGTTGAATGGTTCGGTCTTGACCCGCATCAACCGTTAATTTGGCAGGAGTTGGAACCGTCACACGGTCAAACCATTTACAATTATTGTTATCCAAAATGAAAATAGGATGGTCGCCCGCTTTCAAACCCACTAATTGATTAATCCCGTTGTAAATCACATCATCGGTACTGTATTTATACGGCGGTGTGCCTCCAGAAGCATTCATCGTAATGCTGCCATCTAAACTGCCATAACATTTAACGGCTTTCGGGATAACTTGCGCCGTAATCCCATTCGGCTGCCGCAAAACCACCGAATCAGTTAATTTACAACCATTTAAATCATCAATACTTATCGTATAAGTACCCGCTCGAAGCCGTGAAATGGTGGCAGATGAATCTCCATTAGACCATTTTAGGCTGTATTTGGGCGTTCCGCCAATTATTTGTAATTGAATGCCGCCTTCCAAATCGCCCACACATCTGTTCGGCGTGATGCGCGTATTGTTAATGCGCAAAGCGGAAGGTTGTGTAATCAGCAAAGTCGTCGCGCCTGTGCAACCTGCGGTATCCGTCACCGTCACCGTGTAATTGCCTGCTTTCAAATTCAACGCTCGCTGCGTCGTCTGTCCGACTGCTGCCGAATCCCATTTATACGTAAATTGGTTGATGCTGCCAGTGGCTAAAACGGTTGCCGTTCCATTGGCAAAGCCAAAACAAGAAGCATTTTTGACTTCTGTATTCAATTGAATTTTGCTTGGTGTCACCAATTCTGCCGTGCCTGTGGATGCACAATTCAACGCATCCGTTACCGTTACCGTGTAACTCCGACCGCCTAAACCTGCTGCCGTACTGGAAATTTGTACAGGAATCGTATTCCATTGATAATTGTACGCTGCTGCCAAACCATTGCCGCCGCCGCCGCGAACCGAATCAATGCGGATGCGCCCATTATCCACTCCAAAACATTTTGGATGCACTGATGATAGATAAATCCGTATGGAATCAAGCGATTGTATATTAATAGAATCTATATTTGAACAACCTTTTGCATCCGTTACGGTCACGTATTGCCAACCTGCGGCAAATCCGGGTGCAGTTTGCGTTATCGCGCCATTGCTCCAACGATAATTATAACCCGGAGAACCACCTTGTGGAGTCGCCTTCGCTTCGCCCGTAAAGGCGCGATGACAACCTTTTGCCGTTTGCACTAAGGTCGATGTAACCGAAGTAGCAGGTTGTGTAACCGTCATGCTTGCCGTTGCAACGCAATTTTTAGCATCGATGACCGAAACTTGATAACCTCCTGCCCGCAAATTGCCTGCTATCGAATCCGTCACTGCCGCCGCATGAGACCATGCAAAACGGTACGATAAACCCAAACCACTGATGCGCGTTCCACCTGTCACAATCGGATAAGCGCGTCCATCTGCCCCATTCCGACAATTGACTGGAACGGCATTACCTGTTGCTACCAATGCATTGGGTTCTAAAACCATTGCTGTCCGAATCGTTGAACAACCATTGACATCCGTTACCGTCAAGGTGTAATTGCCCGCCCGTAATGCAACGGCGGTGTCCAATGTTTGAGATAAAGGGTCGCTCCAACGATAAATGTAACCATTCACCCCTGCGGTGCCGCCATGCACAATGGCTCTCGCTTTGCCACTTGCCTCTCCAAAACAACGTACTTCCGTCGTAATAATGGAATCAATAATCAATGGTTGCGATTGTCCGACATTGATACTGTCTTTGCGCTGACAACTATTGGAATCTCGAACCGTTAAATAATACGTTCCAGAACGCAAATTATTAATCGACGAAACAGCACCAATCGGTGCATTCAAATACGTCCAAGCGTATTGATACGTTCCGCCCGAACCGCCCGAAACCACCACTCGCGCCGTACCAGTTGCCGTAGAACTACATGCGGTTGGCGTTGTTTTTAAACTATCAAATTTTATCGAATCGGGTTGCGTCAGCGTAATCCGTTGCGTATCCCGACATAAATTTAAATCTTGAACAATCACTTGATGCACACCTGCCCGCATATTGCGCGCCATCGAATCAAAAATCGTCCCATTCCAAGTATAAGTCAATTGATTGGAATAACCCGTTCCACCTGTTACTTTCGCCTGTAAGATGCCCGTACTCATACCATAACAAGTTGGTTTTGAAGCAATTATGGCAACATTCAATTTTGGACGTTGTGTAATATCAATATCCGTATTTTCCATACAACCTTGCCTATCAGTCACGGTCACGCCATAACGTCCTGCACGCAAGGCACTTGCCACTGCACCGACATCATTATTACTCCATCGAATCTGGAAAGGGGCAGAACCACCTATCGTATTCACCCGCGCCGAACCTGTTGCCGCCCCAAAACAAGTCGCTTCAACGGTCGTGAGTCGCAATTGTAAGGTATCAGGCTCTGGAATGAAAACCGAATCGATTTTAGTACAATTCTTATTATCCGTCACCGTCACATGATACATTTTGGAAAGCAATTGGTACGCCGTATCGATTATAGAAGCGGTTGGCGCATTGTCCCAAACATAGAAATAAGGAGCCACTCCACCGCGTGTTTTCGCCCAAGCGCGTCCCGAATTGCCGCTTGCGCAACGCACCGAATCGCGGAACATCGTTGTCAACAACGAATCGGGTTCGTAAAGACGCGCTGTATCTGTTTTCGTACAATTCTTTTGGTCGGTAATCGTCACCAAATACGTCCCTGCCCGCAAGGAATCCAAACTTGGAGTCGTGCGCGGACTCAAATTCCAATTATAACGCATCGTACCCGTTCCACCACTGACCAAAGTGGTAATCGTCCCCGTATTCGTCCCGCGACATTTCACGGAATCGATGCGGAAAGAGTCCCGAATCGGCAACGGTTGTGGTAAAAAGAAATAAAGCGTATCGGCACAGCCATCATTATCCACCCCAATCGCTCGGTGATACCCTGCTCGAATATCCGAAAAAATCGGATTTTGTGTTCCAGAAGTAATCCCATCTATCGAATAAGTGGTGGGTTGTGCGGCATTATAAGACGAAAGATTAATCCGCGTGCCGCCACCATAACACGTAATCGGCTGGGTTTGCGTACTATCATATCGCAAATCGAACAAACAAGCCACTCCATAAACCTGTCGCGCTACCGCAATCGCCGCCCCACAAGGATTCGCAGGTGACACCACTGCGCGAACTTGGATATTTACCACATCATCCGTCCGCAAACCCGACACTTGATGTGCAGGTGTAAGCGGGCGACTCGCTGCGACCCAGCCTGTATTATTCACATTGACCTCATAATTAGTTGCTCCAGCGATGACATTCCAAGTAAAAACAATAGAGCCATTGCCCATACTATCCGTCAATACCAAGGGCGCAGCCGTTTGGCGCGTCACCGCAACATTCACCGTATCTTTATGGGGACACCTAAAACTATCTATCGTACTTACAATATATCGAGTATTGACGGTCGGCGTTGCCACTGGATTGGGGCAATCCGTACACGAAAGTCCTGTGGCAGGAGTCCATGTATATTTGACCTTATTCTGATTTTTCAACGTAATCGTCCAACGCAAAAGGGTATCTAAATTGCCTCCACTGACATCTGCCGTTTGCAATTGCCAATCGCCATTGACGGTTGCACCGTTCAAGGCAGCCCAAGCCGTTCTGCCGCCTTGGATTTGATAGACTCCTGTATAGGGCGTGCCAATCGGCGGCGCAGGCGTTGCAGAACCCAATGGAGCCACCCCATTCGGACTGAAACAAACCCGCAAACTCCGCCCCGAACTAATCGCGGGCGAATTGGTCAATAACAACGTAGAAGCAATACCCGGTACTTTGAGTTTGAAAACCATATCCGCAGGAAACCGCGTATTTAAATCCACACAAACGGAATCCACTTGGGTATAAACGTCTGTAATCGTCAACGGTTTGATGCTATTCACATTCACGGAGGAAATTATAGGATTCGACAGTGGATTCGTCAAACTACTCAATACCTTATAGGGAAAAGACTCAAATGTAATACTTTGATTTAGACTATCTTGTAACGTTTTACCCAACCTTGCGGAACTACTCGCACAAATCGCTGTATCGCGCATATCGTTGAAATGCGGGTCACAACTAAAACAATTGGGACTCGTAAAAGGCAAAACTTTGATATTCACCGCCGTATCATGGGTACAAGTGAAATCATCCACAATCCGATACGTGAAACTTGCCGTTCCTGCATTGCGTGGAATGGCGACAATCGAATCTCGGTTATTTTGCGTGATAAATGGATTATCCGTCCAATAATGTTGCACGATTTGCGGTGAAAACGTCTCAATCGCAGGGTATAAACGGCGATTGAAATCAATCCGCCAAGAGAAAATAAAACCATTATCGCCCGCCCAAAGGTCGCGCACTGCCAAAGACCAATCCCCATTCATCGGGCAACCTACTAAATTGGTCAAGGGTTGAGCCGCCGCGTAATTGCCTGCTGGAATCGTGCGCGGCGCGACCGCAGCAGGATTTGCCGTCATGTAATCCCGCCAAGTTTGGGGCGCAGTCGGTGTCCAACAGTAATCGAAACCCCGTCCAGGGATGGGCGTTAACGAATTGTCCCCATCATTGGGTTGACCCAAATACCATTCATTCCCACTCGCTGTGGTGAAATTATGCAAAATAGAACGCTGTCCATTGGGGCAGAGAATCGAAATTTCAAGGTCTCGCGCCCATGAATGCTCCATATTGACACAAATGCCCAATAAATCATTGATATTCGTCAAACTTTGCCCTGGTGAGAAATCATTAAATCGCAACGTAGTTCGGTATTCGCGCCCATTTCCATCGGGCAAAGCTAAAGAGTCGGAACGCTGCCGCCCCACTGGAAAACTATCCGAACCCGCTTGTACACCCACATTATACGAGTTGTTTTGAGCATTCACCACCGAATTTAAACGCACAGGCGTATTCGCGCAAACCTGAGCAGGAATATTCGCCAATTGAAACTTCGGTTTGGGCGAAACGCGTATCCGTTGATTGATAAAATTGATATTTTTACATTTGGTAGCCGTATCCGTCAGTTGCAATTGTAAAATGTAACCACCTGGTTTGGGAAAACTGCGTTCCACCGATTGACTCACGGTCGTAACGCGCCCGTCTCCAAAGTTCCAAACAAACTCCGTCGTCGAATCCGATTGATGGCGCGGCTGGTCATTTTGAGAATACACCCCTTTGGCGCGTAAAACTAACGGTTCATTGATACACAAATCTATCCAACCCGTATCCACAGGCACAATCGGGCGCGATGAATAATCAATTTTTGCCAAAAACGTCTGACAAGCGTAATCGCAAATGATATTCGCATCCCAACCCGTTTTTTGTTCCGTAGCATTGCTATTAAACGTAGCGGTAATACAACCCGATGTATTGGGCGCGGTTGCCCGAATCACTTGGCGCAAAGACCCTGTGAAATTGGAAAAACAGCCCAAAGAAGGCGCATTCGTGCCAATCCCATCAAAAAAACAAAGCATATCGCCCACTCCCAAATCAATACTATTGAAGGAAATCGAAAGTCGATTAGAATCTGGATTTTGTCCCGCAGGCGGGCAAAGCACTATCGTATGGTTTTCATTGGCAGCATACGCGCCATTAAGTCCGCCCGAATCCATAAATTTGGCAAAACAAGTGCGCACCGTATCCGTGCGCATCAAAACATCCGTTTGTGCCGCCCCCCGACTCAGCAATACGCCAAGAGACAACAAGCATAAGTAATATCTTCTCATTATAAGAATCATTATTTGAAAGGTAATGCTATTTTAGCAGGTTTTTTTTTGAACGCCTCATTCAAAATGTTTTTCGCCATTCGTTCAAGGCGCGTACAAAATTATCAGTGGGTTGATAAACCAACAATTTATCCGTATTTTGAATGCGATAAATGCTTAATCGGTCCCACTGAGGTTTGATAGTTAAATTTTGTTCTAATTGTAAAATATTGATTTGCTTTAAGTTATCCACTTTGATGATAGGATGATTGGTTGGTGCGTCTTCTTTTTCGCTTGGAACGTCCATGATGGAAAACGCATTATCCAGATAAAAAGTCCAATATTGAATGAGGAAGGGATTGGTTTGCGCCACTTTGTCCACATAGGTTTGCCCATAAGCAGCATAAATGCGGGCATCAATCGGAGCAACCTTCACGGATTTTGCCGCTTGATTTTGTGCGGGCAGCAACAAAGGCAACATACCGAACCACACCAGTAAAATATTTTTCATATCAGATTGTAATTTAACAAAATTAAAAAGGTAATTTTTACTTAAAAAACGTATTTTGTATTGGTTTTAGGGGTTTACAGGGTTTATGTCAAGGGCAAATGTAAGTTTTTTACATGATTATAAGGCATAGAGGCGCGTATTATTTTGAAAAAAAACATTTGAAACCCTCTCTCGGTGGATACCTTTGGGCTCTTTAGAGCCGCTTTTTAAATTATTTTTATTAAAATAAGATGTATCTTAAATCATTGATTGACAATAATTTAAGATACAATATTGGATTAAAATAACCAAAGGGGGTTAAGTGTTAATAAAACGTTAGGGCGATGGAAATATTTTGTAGCAAGGAGGACTTTACGTAAGTGTTCTTAAAGTCCCCATAATTCATCAATTTTATGGAACAAATAAGGAAGAAATGCTGTTAAGGGAATTGAAAAATAGTCTAAATTTTATACCCGAAATCATGTGTCGAATGCAAAAAATGTTGGTCACTATGCCGCTTCAAAAAAATCAGATATCTAACAGTATCAAAGGTTTATATACACAATTTTTTTATAAAGTAAGTGAAATCCCAGATAGTATCTTTGCAGATGCAGCTCCCGCAAACAACCTTTTTTTGCAAAAAAATTATCGGCAGGCACTTGAAATCGCTGCGCCTGCGGGAATTCAAGCATGTTACCTTGTTTTTTTTAAACAAAATCAAGCAGTTGGTATCGCCGCTATGCAAATCAAGGATTTCAATGCGCAGGAAAGCCTACGAAAAACTCAAATAGTAGGCACTTGGTGCGAAAAATTATCTAATTTTGTCAAACAAAGCCTTGCTAAACATGTGCGTTTTAATACCTTAGTTTTGGGCAATTTGCTCCTCTGCGGCGAACATGGCTATTGGTTTCAACCCACAGTAACGGATGGAGAGCGCAATATTTTTATCAAGGAAGGATTGGAAATCGCCAAAGAATATTTGCTAAAAGCAGGTACTTATATATCAGCTGTGTTTGTGAAAGATTTTTTTGAAACAAATCGCCCTGTTTTGTTTGAAACAGACGGGTATAATCCCTTTCAAGTAGAACCCAATTTGGTTTTTGATTTGCCCGAAAATTGGCTTAAATATGATGATTATTTAAATGCGTTAAGTTCTAAATATCGGGTTCGGGCGAAACGAGCGTTTAAAAAAGCAGAAAGTTTAGACCGAAAAGTTTTTAATGAAGAACGGATTCAAGCCTATCTGCCGCGTTTAAACGAATTGTATCAAAATATCGCAGATGCGGCGGATTTCAATATGGTTTCCCTGCATCCCGAACATCAATTAGCGCAAAAACGCACCTTAGGTGAAAACTTCCAATTAATAGGTTATTTTGTTGATAATCAATTGATTGCGTTTTTTACAACAGTTAAAAATTATGATGAAACGGAGGCTTGTTTCTTAGGATATGATAAAAATTTTAATCACGAATATCAAATTTATTTAAATATTTTGTTTGATATTGTGCGTATTGGCATCGAAAATCGGTCGAAACGCATCATTTTTGCTCGTACCGCTTCCGAAATTAAGACCACTGTGGGTGCGCAAGCGAGAGAAATGTACCTGTATTTAAAACACCAAAATCCATTAGTGAATAAGATTTTGCCTAAAACGTTGCCGATGTTGAGTCCGCGTCTTGTTTGGGAAGCGCGACATCCTTTTAAAGAATAGTTTTTTGAGTTATTGATAGGCAGCGAAGCCGCCGAAAAGAGGGAGATTGGAACGGGTGTGTATTGTTTTTTTGAATGGGGCTTTGCCCTATTCAAAAAAACAACACACCCGTTCTCAGAAAGTTTTTTTTCTGCTCCAAACGGTATTACCGCGCCACTTAGGTATGAAAATTATATTTTTCTAATATATGATGTTCATACCTTTTGAAAAATTCGGGGTCGAAATTGGCTAAATGCAATTGCGCGATTACTTTATCTATGGTTAAACCTTGTTGAATCCATTTTTGACAAACTTCTTGTCGATACCGAATGCCCATTAAATTAAAACCAAGTATTTGTTTTGAATTTTTATCAAAAACCAAGCGAATCGACTTATTGCTGGTTGGATGTTCCCAATAAATTGTCGCTTCATGCGGTTTTAATTGCGCTGATACATCCCCATAAACTTGATATTCTATCTCAAAAAACTTTGCCGAATTGAACCAAATACCAGGTCGATACGCCATCCGATTGCCACAAATCGTGTAAGCTACAGTTTCACCCATCATCCGCCCCGTGTACCAAACGGCTTCAATAGCACGCCGTCCTACTTGTGGTTGCTCCATTTCGGCACAATCGCCGATGGCATAAATATCTTGGATATTGGTTTCCAAAAAATCATTCACCATGATACCACGATTGATTTTCAAGGAGTTATGTTTTAAAAAATCAATATTGGGACGCACGCCAGCAGTCAATCCAACAAATTGACAAGGAATTTCTTCGCCTTGACTTGAAAGCACAGCGCGACATTTGCCTGTTCCATCATCCAAAATGGATTTTAATTCGGTGTTTAAACGCACGTCAATCCCTTGTTTTAAGAGATGCCTATAAATCATATTTGATTCTTCCGCCGGCAACACATTTCCCCAAAACCGATTTTCTCGTACCAAAAAAAGGACATGCAGCCCTCTCGAATGAAACATTTCTGCCATTTCAACGCCTATCAAACCACCCCCTACAATAACAATTTGTTTTAAACCATTTTGAGTATGACGTTCCATTGCCTCCAAATCGCGCAAGTGATACAAACCATGTACACCATCCAACGCTTGCCCCAGCCAGCCAAAACGATTCGGAATGGAACCCACTGCAATAATTAATTTATCATAATGCAAAATTTGTTTGTCATTGAAAATTAATTGTTTATGATTATAATCAATGGATTCAACACGTCCTTTACGCAATTGAATTTTATTTTTTTGCCAAAACCAATTTTCATACGGCTGCATATCTTGCAAGCGTTGATGCCCCATATAGACATACATGAGCGCGGTACGCGCAAAAAAATAAGTGGATTCGTCCGAAATCACCGTAATCGAATGATTGCTTAATTTTCGGATATGTCGAGCCGCTGTGATGCCACTAATGCCGTTCCCAAGAATAACGATATTCATTTCAATTTTGATTTGACACACAAATTAAACAAATCTACGGTTTTTAATTCATTTGAAGCGAAATGAGTTTTTTTTTAAAACCCAACTCATTTCGCTCCATCCGTTTTTTTAGGCGCGACAAAAATTTCCGAAGTTTCGTGCTAAAACCTCCAAATCCATAATCCGCTATAAATCGCCTATCGCAATTAACTTTTTCTCCAAATATTCATGCAAACCTTCTTCCCCGCATTCGTAACCCAAACCGCTTTGTTTCCAACCGCCGAAGGGTGCTTCAATGCCATGCGCTGCCCATTCATTGATGCCGACTATCCCAAATTCCAAAGATTCAGATGTATAAATACTTGTTTTTAAATCATTTGTCCAAACATAAGCTGCCAAACCATATTCAGTATCATTCGCCAATTGTACCGCTTCTTCCAACGTGTCAAACGGCGTAACGGACATCACAGGACCAAAAACTTCCTTTCGGAAAATCGCAAATTCAGGTTTCACATCCTTCAATAAAGTCGGTTCGTAAAAATAACCTTTCGTTTTAGAAGCAGGCACTTTGCCGCCGCACATCAAAACCGCGCCTTGTGCAACCGATTCGGCTACAACTTGTGCAACGCCTGCTCGTTGTCGGGTATTGATAAGTGGACCAACTTGCGTACTCGGTTCTGCCCCATTCCCAATTTTAAATTCCGATAAATATTTGGCAGTCAACGTACAAAACGCATCATAAATTTGGCGATGCACTAAAAAACGTTGTGGCGACACGCAAACTTGTCCACAATTGCGGACTTTGGCTTGTGCGGCTGATTTCGCCATTTTATCCACATCCATTTCAGGGAAAATCAAACATGGCGCGTTACCGCCCAATTCCAAAGATAATTTTGTATTGGTTTTGCCAGAATTTTCCATCAATAATTTGCCTACTCGCGTGCTTCCAACGAAGTGTATTTTGCGAACCTCTGGACGTTCCAACAAAACGTTTCCAATTTTATCCGCTTCGCCGAGTACCAAATTCGCAACACCTGCGGGAATGCCCGCTTCTATCAACACATCCATCAATGCCATGGCTGTCAACGGCGTATATTCCGAAGGTTTCGCAACAAACGTGCAACCTGCCGCCAACGATGCCGCCCAAACCCGCGCAACATTCCAAACAGGGAAATTCCAAGCGGTGATAATCCCAACAACACCAATCGGTTGATAAATAACACTCATGCGTTTATTATTCCGAGAGGCTGGAATCGTCCTGCCATAACTGCGTTTGCCTTCTTCCGCGAACCAATCAAAAAATTGTGCAGCAATCGTCCACTCGCCAACGGCTTCCATCATCGGTTTTCCTGCTTCCGCAACGGTGATTACAGCTAATTTTTGGGCATCGCGGCGCATAATATCTGCCACTTTTTTTAAAATATCGGCGCGTTGCCAAGCATTTTTGGCTTTCCACTTCGGAAAAGCAGCGATTGCAGCGTCCACAGCGCGATTTGCATCCGCATCATTTCCGAAAGGAACGGTTGTAATCACCGCTTCCGTTGCGGGATTGATGACTTGCCAAGTATTGGCATTCAATGCGTTACAAGGCTGTCCGTTGATATAATTTTGCCGTAAGGCAGCTTTTTTTGAAATGGTTTCAGTCATTTTTGATGATTTATTGGAACACATAGTTCACATAGGAGGACATAGGACACATAGGAATGCGAACTCAATAAAGTATTAAAAGGGATACTTTATTGAGTTCGCATTCCATAGGGGCATTCGCACCTATGTGTCCTATGTCCTCCTATGTGAGCTATGTGTTCACCAGTTGTTTTAAGCAATTTTCTAAAATATCCAATCCTTTATTCAGTACTTTGGTCTCGATGACCAACGGCGATAAAATCCGAATCACATTCGCATACGTCCCCGCACTGATGATAATCAACCCATTATCCGCACATTTTTGAACCAAATCTTTTGCCAAAACAGGATTTGGCTGTGCAGGGTCGCCATTTTTGACCAATTCAAATGCCATCATCGCGCCTAAACCACGTACATCACCCACCACTTTTGGATACAATTGTTTAAATTTTTCAAACCGTTTCCGAACGACTTGACCCACTTTTTCACCTAACTCATTGATATTCAATTGTTTCATGTACTCAATCGTCGCGCTCGCTGCCGCACAACAAACAGGATTGCCCAGATAAGTCCCACCAATCGTACCACTTGTAACGGCATCCATGATTTCCGTCCGACCGATGACGCAGCCAATCGGCATGCCCGAACCCATAGATTTCGCCCAAGTCGAAATATCGGGCGTAACGCCATAATGTTGATACGCCGCCCATTTGCCCGTGCGCCCAAAACCAGATTGCACCTCGTCAATAATCAACAGCATGCCTTTTTCATCACAAATGTTGCGCAACGCCTTCACATACGCAGGCGGACAAACGTTAAAACCGCCTTCGCCTTGCACTAATTCGAGGATGACTGCCGCCATATTGCCCGCGTCGGCATATCCAAGAAAAAAATCATGTAATTTTTGAATTTCGTACTGAATATAGGCTTCTTCGCTCGTAAACGCCCGCCCGTAACGGAAAAAATTAGGGAAATCAATCCGATAGACTTCGGGAGCGAAGGGTCCACTACCAATTTTGTTCCCCGTTTTGGCGGTCAATGACATCGCCATCATCGAACGACCATGAAACGCGCCCGAAAAACATAAAATCCCACTCTTTTTAGTTGCTTGACGCGCAATTTTAATCGCATTTTCAACCGCTTCCGCGCCAGAATTGGTCAACATCACTTTTGTACCTTGATTGCCATGTGGAAAAAGGTCGGCAAGCGTCTCCGCTAACTCAATGTAACCTTCATACATGGCAACATTAAAACAGGTATGAATGAGTTTCGCCGCTTGTTGTTGAATGGCTTTGACGACAGGTTCAGGACAATGACCCGCGTTCATTACGCCGATGCCGCCCGCAAAATCAATTAATTCACGACCTTCAAGGTCATAAAGAAACGCGCCTTTCGCGGAAACCGCCGTCGCAGGATTGAATACGCCAATCGCATTTGGAACGACTTTTTTGCGTCGTGCCGATAATTCGGCAGATTTTGTGATGGTTTGCATGATAGAATGGTTTTAATTTGGGGTGCAATGTAAGATTTTTTCTATAAACTGGAAAGATTGGAAAAAAAAATCGCCCCAAAAGAATAGTCTTGCCCACTTGAAAAGAGCATTTTTCACAAAACTGCGTAAAACAACGCTTTCAAAAGTTCAAAAGGGGTTTGACACGATATGGAATCTTGCCTTTCAATCCAAAGGCTCTTTTTCGGTCGAAAAGAGCCTTTATTTAAAAAAAAGCAACTCGCTTGCTCAATTATTGCGTATGGCGGTCACAGGCAAACAAAGCGTTGCCGGGCAACACACTTGAATCGCAACCGTCGCGGCAGTTCCAGTTGAATAGCAATTGACAGGGGATTTTTCAAACAAATAATACGTTCCATTCCCTACTGCTGTCGGCGTAGGCACCAAACTCGAACTGGATGTATTCGCGGTGTGCCATTCAAAAACGCCTCCCGCAATGGAAGGATTCAATGTTGCGGCACGCGTTGTCAAATTGACCGATGTGGTCGGACAAGAGTTATTCATAGGACTTGTGAGCGTTGGAACCATTGGATTTGCATTCACAATCACCTGAATTTCTTGAACAGGACGACACGCCACCCCTAAATCAGGGTTTAAAATCGCATATACATAATACGTAATCGGTGCCGTCGTTGCATTGGGAAAATCCGTACTATTCCAAGTGTAGGTTGCCGTATAATCCGTTCCATTGGTTACAGGTGTGACGGTTGCAAAAGCAGTCCCTGCGTAAATCGCGGTTGCTTCGGGACCATCCGGAGTGCCTCCTACCATTAAATCGGTTGTAAATTTCACAAATCGAATCGAATTAGCGGCATTAATATTGGTTTTAACGGTTATATCAGTTCCAGATGCACCCGCACAAATAGTTTGGGTTGTACTCGGATTGGTTATCGTCGAACAAGGAACAAAACCAAAATCATAGGTGTGATTGGTCGAACCCGCTGCACCTGCGGTAAATGCGATGACTGCATTAGTTCCAATCAAGGTTGCATCGGAGTCATTTTGGTCATTACCGCCGTTTGTGGTGCTATTGGCAGTGGTTAAAAAATAGTTGGGCGTTGTAATCGCCGATTGAGTCGCTGAAATGCGCACTTCATACGCCGTATTCGGTAAAAGCGTCGTATCAACACCTGTTCCAGTCCATGCTGCACCCAAAACGTATTTGGATGAAAAATAATATTCACCATTCGCATTCGTCGTTGTGGAAGCGATTTGCGTCGCACCTTTCCACAACGCAACCGTTACATTATCAATAGGTGTTTCATTCGGGTCTTGAACGCCATTTTTATTTTGGTCAAGCCAAACATAATTCCCAATTTGCAACGGTTGAGCATTGCAAAGTGCTACTAAATCACCTAAACCATTGGCTTTGCCTAAATCGCCTGCCGCAACCACATCATCATATAAACGATAGGATTGTGTTAAATTACCAGTGGTATTGGATTGCCAACGCACGCCGCCGTCGAAAACGGCGGAACCCGATGGAATGGGGTCATAAACGGTTGCCACCACATTTGGAAAACCTTGAATCTGCAAGACACCGCCTAAAATTATCTCATCATGCGTATTGCCAATCCCAGAAACACCATTGAAATCATAACTATAAGCATCACCATTGTAAAATTCGCCATTGCCAGGTCCTTGTCCTGTATTTTGAGTCGCGCTGCCTGTGCCGCCGCAACGACCGTTGCTTTCCAACGTCCAAGCATTGAGACTCCCACATGCCCGTAAAATATCGCCTGCTGCACGGGGTTCATAATTGGTAGCTGGTAATGCAGGATTATCAGGCGCGTATTGCCCCACTTGGTCGCCCACTCGGTCACGGAAACCCAATATCAACTGCTCTTTATCGAAAGCCAAACTGGTTAGTAAAGGTTGCGGATAAACCACCACTGTGTTGTCTGCTACGATGTTGGCAAAAGTGGTTTTCCACGGTTTCCAAGCCGCTATTTGCCCCACATCATTATTGGCTTTGCCACGTGGATAATCCATGTCCATTTGGAAAACAGGACTTGCCCCCATCGTCATCGTCGTTGGATTCACCTCATAAACGTATGCATTGACGCTTGTTGCGGCTTGGTTACTCTCTCCAGAGCAAATAATGCCTACATAAAGCCGACTTTTATAGTATTCAACAGCAAATGGACGGGCATCACCCGCCGCACCACATCCTGACAACGTGGTTGGCATGGCAACACTGCCGAGAACAACACCCGTTGTCGGATTGAGCGCGTACAACATTCTATCTTCCAAATTCATCACAAAAAGCGAATCCTCATCATCCGAAAGATCCATTCCACCTAAGGATGTTTTGCCAACCGCATCCCAAGCTATATTGCCATTGTCAACCAAATAATCGGCGGTATTATGCCGATTGGTCGTTGCATTTGGAACTGTAAAGGTGCTTGTTACCAAATTTGTGGTCGGATTGATGACATAAATCGCACCTGCATCATCTGCCGTATTCGCAGTACCGTCCGCCCCTTTTCCAAAACCAGTATGTTTTTTGAAAAAAGAAGCCGCATATAATTTTTGCGTTTTTTTGGCATACGCCAAACCCCAAGTCGTTCCAATTTGATTGGCTTTCATGTTGGTTGTATGGGTGGAAGGCACATCATACGTTGCATCTGCCGCAGTCAAACTGGTATTCCCTGCATTATTGGGAAAGGAAATTAAAACGCTGCCTGCATTATTACCACCTGTGATTTGATTGCCAAAAAGATAACAACTCGTCACGATATTCGGAACGGCTTGGCAATAATCCGCAGGGTCATTCAACCCATAATTGACCGCACAACTGACGGCTGAAATGATTTGAACGTCCGTTCGACCATTCGTGCCATTGAATGTCGGCGTATAAGGCGCAGGCACATTGGAAAATTCAATCCGTAATTTATTGGCAGCACTTGGTGCAGTAGCCAAAACGCCTAACGTATATTGTCCCAACGTATTGGTGGTCGCAGTGGCAATTAACGAACCTGTGTCATCAAACGCTCTGACTGTAACGCCTTCAATACCAACGGTTTCGGTTGCATCTTTGATACCATCGTTATTAAAATCGCGCCAGACAACGCCGCCCGTATGTCCTGCAATGCATTGTGCTTCCAAGGCGACGGGGAGCAAGAAAGGAAGCAATGTTACAAAAAGCAGCATTGTTTTTTTTGAATACACGGTAGAAAAATTCATACTTAAATGGTCATCATTAAAAATTAGGAAGAAAATTTTAGTTTTTGTTTAAACAAATGAGCCAGAGAATCATATTATCAATGGGCTTAATCAAAGCGGGTTTTAGGTTGCATGAGAAAATAGCAATATAGATTCATAATTGAATTTGTTTAGACAAAATATTACAAAACAACAGCAATTTTTAAGGCATAAACTGGTGACCAAACAATATTAAAAAGTGTTTTTGAAAAAAGCTATGTTTTTTAATATTATTTTGTTAAAACACATAACGCATTTTTTATTATATAAAATATTGATTAACAAATAAATATTTTATATAAAATATTTAAAAAGACAAGATATGTGACATGAATACGAGCGTCATTCTTGAAATAAAAATAGCATGTTACAAAATATATGAATATTGCATGTTTCATTGCTTAATAAACGCGACAGGACGCTTTATATGGTCTAATGACGTGACGGGCATAAGCGCGTGTTAAGTTTTAGCGGTAGGATATACGGAATCAACGGATGGGTACGGATTTTAAAAACCATATTGCATTACATATAATTATTTTAAAAAAATACGGATTGCAAGGATATGGGAGTTCAAACCCGTACCAAGCAGCAGTGACGCGACCTTGTTGTCCAAAAAAAACCACTAATAGGCGTTATTTAGGCTCCATAATATTCTGCATAAATATTTTCAGTTTCCATCAATTTGATGCAATGCAATTGACAATTTTTCAAATGTGGCATCAATTCATGCCAAATGAGGAGGACTAAATTCTCCGTTGTTGGTTGTAACGCTTTGGGAATAAAATCAACATCCAAATTTAAGTTGGAATGATCCAATTTATCCGTAATAATATTTTTAATTAATTGGCTCAGTTCTTTGGCATCCATGACAAAACCCGTCATAGGGTCTGGCTTGCCTTTGACGGTGACATAGAGGGTGTAATTGTGACCATGCCAATTTTTATTGGAGCATTTTCCAAAAATGGCTGCATTTTGTTCGGCAGACCAAGCCGCTACCCAAAGTTTGTGGGCAGCATTAAACCGTTCGATTCTTGTTAGATAAACCATTTTGTTGTTTTAATTTTTTAAAAGCAGGTAGCAACTACTGCTTGCGCACTGCATTGGCATTGGAAAATAAATTTTCTGGCGACTCCAATACAGTATGTTCATATAATTGAATCCATTGTTTAGCAATCGTTGCAGCTTCAAATTGTTGAGCGTGCAAATATCCATTTTGAATCATTTTGTTGCGTAATTCATTGTCAATCAATGTTTTTTGAATATTTTCAATCCAACTATCCACTTCATCAGGCGGCAAATAAATGGAATGCCCACCACCCGCTTCTGCAAAACAAGAGCCATGAGTGGTCAAAACAGGCACGCCCGAATGCAAGGCTTCTATAATCGGAATCCCAAAACCTTCAAAATAGGACGGTAATAAAAACAATTGCGCCGACTGGTAAATCGCTGGAAAATCAGCAAAATCAGCATTGGGCAACCAAAAAACTTGATTGGATAGTTTTTTTTCAACAACAAATTGTTGACATTGTTTAAAATACGCCGTTCCTGCTCCAATCACCACTAAATGACACGTTTTGGGGAGTCCACACAAGGCTTTCAACAAAGTTAATAAATTTTTGCGTGGATTCACCGTTCCAACATATAACAGATATTCATCCGGCAAATGATATTTTTGGCGTACTTGTTCCCGCTTTTGGGGGGTTAAAAAGCCATTTTGATGAAATTGTGGGTGACAAGATTGATAAATCACTCGAATTTTAGGGCGCGGAATCTTGTAAAACGTTTCAATATCTTGTGCGGTCATCTCGCTAACCGCTACCACTACATCGGCACGTTCACAAGCAGAGCGAAATTTAGCCCGATACAGCGGCACATTGACCGATGCAAACGAATAATATTTTGGAAATCGTTCAAAAATCAAATCATGTATTGTCACAATCGTTTTCACGCCTGTTTTTTCAATGCCTATCGGTAATTCATTACTCAATCCGTGAAAAAGCGTTGCGCCTATCGCAGCCACATCGTTTTTCAAACCAAAGGTACGCCATAAACTGGCATTCCATTGAAAAAAACCTTGTGGTAAATGCCGTTTGACACAAGGCTGTTGTTTTAAAAAAGCTAAACGCGGCGCATCATCATCCTTGGTTGTGAATAAATGATATTCATTTTTTGGATAATATTGTGCCAATGTTTCTACTAACGTGCGACTGTAATTGCCAAGCCCTGTTGTATTGTGATACAATCTTTTGGCATCAAAAGCGATTTTCATGGTACTGGATTTTAAGCGTGAAAAAACAGGTAAAAGTAGTAAAAAATTATATTTTTGATGTAAAACAATCCACCTGTTCGTGTATCTCAATACGTTTTTTTTTTGCACTTTTGCTCCGTTTTTGAATCCTGCTCACGCGTTCTTCATTCCGAAGATTCCTTCACTCCTGATTCAAACAATAAGCATTTTTATTATAAAAATTAAAATTATCTATAAATGATTCAAAATCAAAAAAATACGCTTACTATTTGGACTTCATTCTTATACTTGACGTTGGTATGGGGCAGTTCTTTTATTTTAATGAAACGCACTTTAATCAGTTTTTCACCGATAGAAACGGCAAGTTTGCGTTTGACCTCTGCCATGTTAGTAATGATTTGGTTCATCAAACCCCAAATCGCCCTAATACCCAAAAATAAATGGTGGCATTTGGTGGTCTCTGCCATCACGGGACTCGCATTTCCCATTTATTTTTTCGCACTTGGGCAATTAGGGTTGCCGAGTGCGGTCACTGGCGTTTTAAATGCTTTAACACCTTGTATGGTTTTCATTTTGGGCATTATTTTCTTTCGACAATCGCCAAGTTGGTTGAAAATCGCAGGTTTAAGTTTAGGATTTTTAGGTTCCGCACTGTTGATTTTAGTCAATGCCAAAGGTGAATGGAGTTTAAATGCCCATGCGTTATGGATTATTTTAGCCACGCTATGTTACGGATTCAATTTAAATTGGATTAAAAAACACTTGCCTGAAGTACCTGCTTTGCCCTTAGCGATTATGGCTGTTTCGATTGCAGGATTATTTGGATTATGTATTTTATTGACAACCAATTGGTTAACCGTTTTGCAAACCCATCCGCATGGACAACAATCGTTTGCAGCCGCAATGACTTTGGGTATTTTAGGGACTGCAATTGCTCAATTCTTTTTTGCACGTATTTTGCAAGTTTCGTCTGCTTTATTTGCGGGTTCGGTCACGTATTTTGTGCCGATTGTGGCGATTGCTTGGGGGATTTTTGATGGCGAAATATTATCATGGGTGCATTGTTTAGCGATTTTGCTTATCATAGGCGGGATTGTGATTATAAGCCGATTTAAATAATCGAAGTGTTTGAATAAGATGAAGGAATCATGTCAAAGACGAGGTAACGGTGGCTCGCAGGTACGCCTGCAAGCCAATTGACCGCCCCTTTTTCCAACATCTGTCCGCGTTCACGAAACGTCATTTTTCGGCGTTTCGGGCTGCCGATTTTACGCCCGTAATCCAACATTGCGGCAAAATCCAAGTGTCATTTTTAGATAAAAATTTGGTTTTATATTGGAAACCGTGTCATCCGCGACTTATTTTGCCGCGCCACCGCGCAATTTAGCAATTTCTTCGCGCAATTTTACAATTCGATTTTCGGGACTTGGGTGCGAACTCGAAAATTCCGATTGCCGATTGTTTCCCATTGCCTGTTTCAAAATCTCCATCACGCGAATCATTCCTTCTGGGTCATACCCCGATTGAATCGCATATTTTACGCCCCACTTATCCGACTCTAATTCGTCTTCGCGCCCATGTTTCATATTAATCATATTGCCCACCATCTGCGCAATTTGTGCGCCCGACATGCCTGTCCCATCCGAAGTTGCCGCCGTCACTGCACCAATTAGCCCTTGCGTCAACTCTTGTTTTGCCAAATGTTCTGCCGAGTGTCGCCCAATGACGTGTCCAATCTCATGTCCCAAAACGCCTGCGACTTCATCTTCAAATTTATCCTTATCCAACCGCGCCAATAAACCTTCTGTGATAAAAATCTGTCCACCCGGCAAGGCAAACGCGTTAATGGTTTGTTTATCCGCTAAAACATGGAATTGAAAATTGTTTTTATAAGGCGAATTAGCCGCTTCCGTCTTGGAAACCAACTTTTGACCCACTGCCTGCACGTATTGCAACAAGGCAGGGTCATGGGTTTCCCCCCCCATCTCAGCCGCCATTTGCGGGGCGGACTGCAAGCCCATCGCAATTTCTTGTGCAGCACTCAGGCTCACCTTTTGTTTTTCGCCTGTTATCGGGTTGATAGACGTTTTGGAAAGATAGGAAAAATAAGCAAAAGCAGCCATTGCCAATCCTATCATCAACCGAACTTTTAAACTATTATTCATTGTAAATCAATGGAAATTGGTGATGTAATGTGATAGTTTTCTAAAAATCGCCTCCAAAATACAAAAGAATCTTTTTTCAAAGCACATTTCTACGCAAATCTGCAAATTTATTGTATTTTTGCCCGAAAAAGACCCTCAACCTTTCATTCTATGCTTCGTGAAACTTGGTTACTCATCGCAAATCCGACTTCTGGCGGCGGTAAATTTCGCCAAAATCGCGCCAAAATCGAACAAATACTTCAGGAATTGAACCTCTCTTACGTCCTTCGCGTCACCGAAAAAGGCGGAGATGCAACCCGATTTGCAATTGAAGGCATTGGTGCAGGACACCGCAAAATCATCGCTATCGGCGGTGACGGCACTGGAAATGAGGTGATTAATGGCATTTTTAAACAAAAAATCGTCCCAACGACTGAAATTATGTACACGCTTTTGCCAGTTGGCACTGGAAATGATTGGGCGCGCAATTGGAAATTGCCTAAAAATAGAATCCTTTTTTTTCAAATGATTCAACGCGAAAAAGTAGGTTGGCAAGATATTGGCATAATTCGATATACAAAACAACATGATAATCAAAATACTATATCTGAACATTTTTTTGCGAATGCAGGTGGTGCGGGTTATGATGCAGAGGTCGTGCATTCGGTAGAGTTTTCTAAACGCTTGATTTCCAAAAAATTTTCTTACTTTTGGCATATTTTGAAGTGCTTAAATCACTATAAAGCGTCCAAAGTGCGTGTCACTTTTGACGGAGAAACGGTTATAGATAAGTTCTATACCATCAATTTCGGCATTCACCGATGCAGTGGGGCGGGCATGCAGCTTACGCCTCATGCGATTGCAGATGATGGTTTATTAGCCTTGACCTTGATTCGAGATTTGTCGCGCTTGAGCGTTTTGCTACATACGCCCAAATTATATTTGGGTACAGTGGCGAAAATCAAGCCTTACACAACCTTACACCAAGTCAAAAACATTCAAATCGAAAGCCTTGAAACACCCATACGCGTTGAAACAGATGGTGAATTTTTAGGGCAAACGCCTCTTGAAATTGCGATTCTACACAAAGCACTTAAAGTTATTATACCTTAATATTTGATAAACAAACATTTGTAAATATAAATTTTAATTATTTTGAAATCTAAAACAGGGGAAAATATGATAATGGGTGTACTTGGTTTAGGCGTATTTTGCTGCCTTTACCCTGTGCATTTATTTATTTTTAAATGGTGGGCGCATTATGCGATGCAAATTACCTTAGGTTATTGGTTATTAGGGCTTGTTTTTTTATGCTTTAAGCAAGAACGACTCATGCTTTATACGTTCACTGTGGCGGCGGTGTTATGTATTTTTTTGAAGGTGATGTCCAATGTGGGCATTGAATACCCGCCCAAAACAAACGCACCCGCTTTAAAAATAGCGCATTTCAACCTTAGTTATATCGAAGATGTACCTCCCTTTTTACATTCCTTGCGCCAACTCAATGCGGATTTAATCTCTGTACAGGAAACAAGTCCTGTTTGGAATAAGATTTTTCGAGATTCGTTGCGTCGCGCTTACCCCTATAAATGTGGTGTGGAAAGCCTTGATTTATACGGATTGGCGATATATTCCAAATATCCTTTTGTAAAATGTGATACGTTTTATTCGGGACGCATCCCCAATATTGTGGTGCAGGTCAAAGATACCCAATATTCTAAACAAAATATTTATATTATATCCAGCTATATCGCGCCGCCTTTGTACCAATCGGCTTATCAAGATATGCAAAAACAATTGAAAAACATTGCATTATACATTGAAAAATTAAAAGGTGCTATCATTACGGTAGGTGATTATAACATCCCACCGACTTCTACGGAATTAGCTTTTTTTCGGTCATCCGCGAAGTTGAATGATAGTCGGCGCGGGTATCGCCCGATTCACAGTGATGGGCATATTTCGTTATTGGAAGTGCCTATGGATCACTTATTTTATTCTTATCATTTTCAATGTATTGATTTTCAAACAATTAACGGTATCAAAGGAGAACGATTAGGTATCTCTGGGATTTATCAATTTATGCAAGATTCTATCTATGCTGGAAAAAAGAATTAAAAGTTTTGGGTATGCGCTACAAGGTATGCGCATCCTTTTTGCAACGCAGGCGAATGCTCAAATTCACCTTTTGGCGTTAGTGCTGGTTACAGCAGCAGGTTTTTGGTCGCATTTGAGTCGGTTGGAGTGGTGTGTTTTGTTGCTAACCTTTGGCGCGGTGCTGATGGCGGAAGCGATGAATACGGCGCTCGAATTTTTAACCGATTTGGTCTCGCCTGAATATCATCCGTTGGCGGGCAAGGCAAAAGATGTGGCTGCGGGGGCGGTTTTGTTGATGGCGATGGCGGCAATCGGAGTTGGTTTATTGATATTTTTGCCTAAATGGATAGACTTTAAATAGGTAAAGTACGTTTAATGGGTGAAAATCCAATATCCTAAGTAGTTAAATTGAAAGAATCGACAACAACGTTTGGAGGGTTTCAAACCCTCCAAACGTTATATTATATTGAAAATCAACCTTTTAGTAGGGATGCTTCTTTGTCGATTTTTTTAATTTTAACGACTTACTTAAATTAAAATATGAACAAATCTATTGTTTGGTCCATAATTCTAATGGGCTTGACGCAACAACAAGTGTGCGCACAAGCGCAACTCGGTTTGCGTACCGACAATTATGCAGGCATTCACAGTTTGTTTTTAAATCCTGCGGGAGCTGCCAGTTATCCGTTATCTTGGGATTTAAACTTATTTTCTACTGGGTTGAGCGTCAAAAACAATATTTTATTTGTAAAAGATGCCAGCCTTTTCACCGTAAAAAACAATACAGGCGTAATCGGACCTGTACCTGCCTTGCAATTGCGCACACCGATAACCCCAAGCTTATATTATGATTTTTATAATAACAATCGCCCTAAATTTTTCTCGTTGGTAGCGGAGGGCATGTTGCCTTCGTTTTTGATGAGTTCGGAATCAGGGCATACTTGGGGCATTTTTGCGCAGGCGCGCACACACGTATCGGGTTATGATTTGCCGCACATTGTCAATCGTTATCGATACATGAGTTATGCGATTGATTCTACAATTCACATTGAACCCTCAAAAGTTGCAGGATTGGCTTGGACGGAATTAGGATTGAATTATAGTTATGCTCTTGAATTAGATAAAAATTATATTTCTATTGGATTGACTGTCAAAAAATTATGGGGTTTTCAAGGCGGCTACCTTGAAAATACAGGCGATACGCGTATTGCCAAATTATTGTTTGATTCCATTCGCATCCAATCGGCATTTATCGAAACGGGCTTGACCACCTCTGCGCAAAAAACGCCCGAACAACCCACAGGCAGTGGTTTTTCCACCGATTTCGGAGTGGTATTCATTCCAAATGGTACGCCAACTCAATACGATTTGAAATGGGGCGCATCCTTACACGATATAGGTGCGATTCGATTAACGGATTCAGCACAATGGCGTAGTATTAGTAAAAATGATATTTATAAAAACATTACAAACAATGATTTAGCGATTAATGATAAAAATAATGTTATAACATCTTTCGGGCAACAAATTAATCGAAAATTTGTAAATGCAGATAATCCTGCGGCGATTTTGAAAGCGCGTTCTTTTTCAGTGCTTTTGCCTGCCCGTTTACAAATTTTTGTGGATTATCGGATGGCGGCATTACCGATTTTTGAAGACGACGGTGGAGCCTTGTATCTGCATGGTTTATGGGTGCAACCGATTCGGGGCGGGGCAAATCAAGCGATGTCGGATGCGTTGGCAGCGATTACGCCGCGTTATGAAAGTCGATGGTGGAGTGCCGCTTTGCCGATTTCGCTGCATAATTGGCAACAACTGCACTGGGGATTGAGTTTACGCGCCCTATTTTTGACGATTGGCTCTGATAATTTGGCGAGTTGGTTTTACAAAGGGCAATTGAATGGTGCTGATTTCTATATGGCATTGAAAATCAATCCTTTGCGTATTGAAAAAAAAGCATCTGCACAAGGTGGGCGCGGAAAAGCTACAAAATGTTATAAATTTTAAATCCTGTCTATTCGTTAGTAATTTTATAGAAAAATATAGAAATTACTTTGTGTAGTAAGCTATGCAGCTACTTTCACTGGACTTTTCTATGTAAAAAATACATTTTTTTACTGTGAAATGAATAAAGATTCATAATACCCTGTTTTGCCTTTCAACCGTTGTTCCACCCACTTGACGGGTGCTTGTGTTTTGTCTCCTGTCCGCGTATCACATTTAAAAAATAAATAATATAATTGCAAATAAGGTTCAATCCGTTGCATCAGCCATTGCCACCGCCGTTCGCCTTCCTCCACTCTAAATTGCAAACAGACACTGCGCCAACAATAGTAGGCTTCATCATGCAATTCTAAGATTTCCAATAACTCAGTATCTTCCAAAAAAGGTGTTGCAAATTGTCGCGCCAAGATGCCATGGTGTTTCGACCAATCACGAGGTGTTGATTTATCTTCGGCATATTTAAAGGAATCATGTATCAATGCCAAAATCCGCAATTTTGCCACCGTCTCGGGTGTAATAGCAGGCATAAGGTTTTCAATATTGTGAAAAATCTCTGGAATATGGTTTAAAACCATTCCTTCCGGGTGTCCGTAACGCGGTTCACCCCATAATAAGCCTTTGCGCAAAGCGGGTTGTGCAAGAATATACTTTTCCAAATCCGTTCTGGGTTGCAGGATAGCTTCAATTTGTTGTTTGGTAATACGCTCTTTTCTCATATTTATCCTTGAAAACGATTGGTTGTTCGACAATTTTGGTACAAAGGTACTCTTTTTTTAAACTTTGATACGTTGGATTTCGGGATAAAAAGGTTTCAAAATAGCGATACGCCAACGACTTCGTTCATTTTCGACTATTTTGCTGTCTAAAAGCGTCATTTGTTGGTTTAAATCGTTCCAAATCGCTGCACTCCGCTTAAATTCATGGGAACTGACTATCAAAACGCCATCCGTTTTCAATCCGTTTTTCAAACAATGTGTTATCAATTTTGGAATATCTTTGGCGTAATAAATGCACTCATTCAACACAATTGCGTCCCATTTTTCCCGAAAAACATAGTTTTCCATATCGCCCACCTCAAAAAAAGTGCGTTTATCTGCGAAAGATTGGGCTTTTTCAACCACAAAATCCGAGACATCAATGCCCAAATACTTGGAATAACCTTTGGATTGGAACACCTGCGCAGGCAAGACCCCAAATCCACAACCAAACTCCAATAAACTGCCATCGGGTTTAAACTGATTAAAAAAAGTTTGAATCACTTGTTGGCGTTCCAATTCCACCACTTCTTTTAAACCATCCCATTGTCCTGTTGCATATTGATGATTCCAACGCGCTTGCGCATTGCGAAAAAATTTCCTTTGAATAAAGTTTTTAATTTTATCAATCATAATAATTTGAAATTCAATATTTTAATGATTAAAATTAATCTTCTTCGGATTCGTCAGCGCGTTCCTCTGAGACGCGAAAGGGGAAAAGGAGTATAAATTGACTGCCTTTTCCGGGTTCACTTTTCACATCCACTTGCCCTTTATGCGCCGTCATCATCGTCTTGACATACGCCAATCCCAATCCAAAACCTTTCACATCATGCAAATTGCCTGTCGAAACGCGATAAAATTTGTCAAAAACGTATTTCCGCGCTTCTTTGCTAATCCCAATGCCTTTATCTGCCACAACGACTTCTACGCCATGAGGCAAATTACGGGTCGAAATGGTGATTTCAGGCTTTTCAGGCGAATATTTATGGGCATTTTCCAATAAATTGTTAATAATATTTGCCACATGAGACGGGTCTCCTTCAATAATAGGTTGTTGCGCAAGCAAATTCGTCTCAACACTTCCTTCTTTTTTATCCACTTGGAGTTGAATATAATCCGCCGCCGTCAAAATCACATCATGAAGATTGATAGCCGTCAATTTTAATTTGAAATCTTCTCTATCAATCAACGTCATTTGCAAAATATTACTCACATTAGCGTTCATTCGGTCGTTTTCTTGGCGAATGATATTAATAAAACGTTTCATTTTATCAGGAGCCATATTGGGATTACTGATAATATCTGTTGCCATATTAATCGTCGCAATCGGCGTTTTCAACTCATGCGTCATGTTGTTGATAAAGTCATTTTTCATCTCCGACAACTTTTTTTGACGCATCACCACTCGCATTGTGTAGATAAACGACCCCAAAATGATGCCCCCAAACAACAATGATAACACTAAACCTTGCCATAAATTGCCCCAAAACGCACTTGATTTGTTTGGAAACCAAATCGTTAAATAGCCGGGTGTGCTTAAATCCGTCTGAAAAAGATTGGCTTTGAACGGCGAGGTTTTCAAAAATTCAGAACCAGAGACTTTTGCGGTATCCGTTACCAAAAAATGAGCTTCGCCATACGTGTCTTTGGCAATCACAAAACCCGCTTTTTTATGCGAATACACCCCATACGCATACGCCAAAGTGATGCCATGATTCGCCATCGCCTCTTGGATAAACAAGTCTAATTTGAGCAAATCAATCCGTTCTTCAATGGGCGCGTCAAAACGCAACTGTTTGGCAGTCAAATACTTATCATCTTTAAACGCCACCGAATAGCCATTTAACACTTGATAATTTTCATCATTATCAACCCGTTCCGTCACCTTATTGAGGATGGCAAAAAGGTGTGTTGTAAATTGATCCACTTTGACTTGGTAGGCTTGGTAGGTGAAGCGCATTTGCAAAGCCAACACGCCGAATAAAGCGAGTGTCATCAAGGCAATGAGGAGGCGAACTGTATTTTTGGTCATGGTAGTATGGTGTATCGAACCGTTTATCGAACCGTTTATCAAATCGTTTATCAAACCGTTTATCAAACCGTTTATCAAACCGTTTATCAAACCGTTTATCAAACCGTTTATCAACCGTTTATCAACCGTTTGGAGGGTTTCAAACCCTCCAAACGGTGTTGTTTGTAATTATAATTATAATTAATCTTGATGAATCGTTGCATGCACGCGTTGCGCACGCAAAGCAGCAGGCAATGTCGCCAAACCGCCGATGATAATCACGGTCAACGCGACTATCGGAAAATCGCCCATGCGCATCGACACGGGATAACGCTGTATAAAACCTGCCGCTAACGGTATCAATCCATTCGGCAAGGCTTGGTGTAACGCATTCAAACCGACCGCCAAACCCGTCCCCAAAAGAATACCCATGAGGCATAACAATAATCCTTCGTGTAAAAAAATCCGTCGAATCAAGGTATCATCCGCGCCCATTGCCCGCAAAACGGCAATATCACCTTGTTTCTCCAAGACCATCAGCCATAAAGTGCCAACCATATTGAACCCAATCAACAAAATCGTCAGACTCACAATGGAATATGCCAACCATTTTTCCATATTCATCAATTTCATCAAAGCCGCATCTTGTTGAAGACGGTCTTTGACGGCAAATTTTGAACCTACAATTTGTTTGATTTGGGCGGAAATGGGGGCAGCAAGAACGCCTTTTTCCAATTTAATTTCAATCGCAGAAATTTCCTCTGGGGCGTTTAAAATATCTTGTACAAAATCTAAGGACGTTATAACGTATTGATTATCAAACTCTTGTTGAATCAAAAACGCACCTGTCGGATACGTCAATCGTTTGTTAAACGGTTGGTCTAACGCGCTGACGGCTTCGCGTTTGGGCATGTAAACGCTCAAAGGCGTAAGTTGATTGTCCGTCGTAATCCCCAATTGACCATATAATCCGCCGCCAACCACTGCAAACGATTTATCCTCATCGCCGAGCGCGAATTTACCTTGCACCACTGCTGAATCCACAGGATTGACGCGTTGAAAGTGCGCATCTACGCCTTTGACAATCCCAAATGCTTGCGATTTTCCGTATTCAAATAAGGCACTTTCTTCAAGTGTTTGAGACACATCGTGAATGCCTTTCAATTGGCGAATTGCCTCAATTTGAGCCGTATCGGCTTTAAAAGTCTTGCCTTTGAGCAAAGTTACCTTAATATCAGGGTTAAATTTGCCAATCATCCCCGCAATTAGGACTTCAAAACCATTGAAAACCGACAAAATCAGCAACAATGCCGCCGTACCCAGCGCGAGTCCGAAAACCGAAATACTGGTAATAATATTGATAGCATTAAAACTTTTTTTCCCAAAAAGATACCGTCGTGCAATGCGAAAAGGCAGGTTCATATTGATTTTTTTGATTTTTTCAGAACAAAGGGGCAAAGTTACAAAAGAAATTTTTGTTTACCGTTAACTTTGCCTTGAAAACTAAAACGTTTGGAAATCATGGTAAAAGACACGCCTCTTTGGGAAGTATTGTGCGCGAGGTGGCGCAAATCAAGGAACAAATTGTGATAACGACTGCGCCCACTTATTCGGACGGAATGTATTTGTTTAGTTTATGAAATAGGGCTTTTTTATTGATATTAAATAAAAAAAAATATCAAATTATTAAAAGTCGATACAAAACCTATTTTCAAGTAGCGTAATTTTGCGTATCCTAAACAAACAACAAATTATTATTATTTATAAAAAAATCGACCTTAAAATGCTTTTTTGAACACTTTGAAACGTTATTATAAATATTGTCGCCTATCTTCTTTGAAACGCTAACAATCCCCTTCTGTTTTTCGGAGCAGGAGGGCTTTTTGTTTGAATCAGGAGTACGGAAATGTTAGGGATTCAACTCATCTTAAAAACAGCCGTTTTGACTCTTTTACCACCAGCATCTGTCAAAATCATTTTTTGGGCTTGTGGATTTTCAAATACTTGCTGCATATTCAACACCGCGCCCGCAGGAATATTATTTTTTTTCAATAAGTCTAAAACGCTATCCGCTTCCAAAGCCTGCATTTTAGTGCGCAAAATCGACATCAATTCGACGCGATTTTGCACCCGTAAAACGTTGTTTTTAAAACGCTCATTTTTCCATAACTCCCTTATATCTAATACATTGCATAACATTTTCCATTGATTTTCAGTTCCGATTGCCAACACGATATCCGTTCCATTCGACAACGAAACCACATCACCATACGGCGCAATATTCGGGTGTTCAGACCCAATGCGTTGCGGAATTTTGCCCGCCATCAACCAATTCGTAGCTTGATTGGCTAAGGACGCAATCGCCGATTCGTATAAGGAAACGGTCACAGTGCTACCTTTGCCTGTTTGAACACGTTCCAATAATGCTGTCAAAACGCCTTCTTTCAATTGATGCGCCGCCAATAAATCTATCAATGCCACAGGCATCTTGACAGGAGTGCGCCCGCGCTCGCCCGTCATATACATAAAACCGGTCTCTGCTTGCAATACTACATCAAAAGCGGCTTGGTCATCGTCCTCCTCAAAACCATGAATCGACGCATAAATCAAGGTCGGATTCATCGCTCGCAACGTTTTAGCATCCATCCCAAGCGCGATTGCGGATGATTTTTTAAAATTAGCAATCACAATATCAGCCGTTTGAATCAACTGATGTGTTTTTTTTCTATCTGTATCTAATTGAAAGTCATAAAAATAATGCGTTTTGCCATAATTCACCGAATGGAAATAAGCTGAATCGGGGGCATCCGCAGGCTCAGAAGGCAATTTCCAAGAACGAGTGACATCACCACCCGTTTTTAGGTTTTCGATTTTGATGACTTCCGCGCCTAACTCTGCGAAAAACATCCCAACCGCAGGACCCGCAAGGACGCTTGATAATTCAATGACTTTGAGATTTTTAAAAGGTTTCATTGATTGTTATATATTTTTAAACACATAGGTCACATAGGAAGACATAGGACACATAGAGGCTTTCGGCTAAAATAAGTACTTTACCTATGTGTCCTATGTCTTCCTAATGTGAACTATGTGTTTCAACACTACTCTATCTCGAAAGAAACTTTCAAATTGACGCGAAATTCGGTTACTTTCCCATTTTCAACGACAACACTTTGGGTTTGAACATGCGCAGAACGCACATTCCGCAAGGTTTTAGCGACTTTTTCAACGCCTTTAACGGTAGCATCTTCCCAAGATTTTTTGGAATTGGATAAAACTTCAATGACTTTTAAAACAGACATGGTTTGTTCTTTTGATAAACAGGTAAGGCAAAAAGCGGAATTTCCTCTTTTTGTAGTTCGCTCATACTGTTTGTTGTTAAAAAAAAATTTCAATCAAATACGCACAAATATAACGCCAATCTTGCTTTTTAACATCGTTAAACCCTAAAAATAACAAATTTTATTTTATAAAATACAATAAAATCATAATTAAATTGCGCAAAATACGACAAAGGGGTTCCACTTTGCCAAGTGGAAACCCCTCTATACGTGCTGAAACGTGTCAAAACACCCGTTAAAACTATCTATCGTGAGCAACAATGATTTTTTTCGTCAACGTTGTTGTACCATATTGTACCATAATTAAATACATACCATTCGCCACTGGATTCACATCCAATTCGATTTGGCTTGCAGCGTCTGTCAAATTCGTTTCTGATTTCAAAATCGTTTTGCCAGCGATGTCACTTAACGTCACGATTGCGGTCGTTGCTTCTGCAACACTTGGCAAATTAACCGTCAACAAACGGTTTGCAGGATTTGGAAACGCATCCATTTGTGCGGTTACGTCTTCCTGCACCGCTTTCTCGAAAGAAGTCGCACTCGAAGCTGTTTTCAATGCGTAACAATACATTGGATTGTAGCTCAAAGTCGAGAAAACTTTAACATAATAAGTGCCTTTTGCCAAAGTACCACTGCCAATCACATCCGTACCGCCCACAAAACTGCCCAAAACGACACTTCTGCTGCCAAATGTAATGCCTTGATTATTGCCAAAAATGTTTTCAACCAACACGGAATACGTCACTCCTGGCGCAACATTCAATAAACCAACACTGAAAACACCGCCAGAATGTTCTACTTTGTAATAATCAACGTCCGTTGCACGCTGTATGACCGAATAAGTCGTTTGACCATTACTAATAGGCGTTGCTTTCACGCTGGTTCCATTGTCTTCATAAGAATTCATGCCACACGTATTACTGCCTGTCCGAATGTATGCATCTGCAATACCATTCGTATTAAAATCAGCCGTAACCGTAGTGGGTCTGTTTGGCGCGACAACGGCATCATCGCCCGTTTGCGCCGCAACATACAATTTGCCATCACAAGGTTGCGCCAATACGCGCACTTTGTAATCCGTAGCGGGTTTTAAGGAGCCAATCACAGCAGAAGCCCGATACACCAAATGAACGGTTTTAAAAGCACCCCCTTTTTCGGCAACTTGAACCACATAACAAGTGCTTTTGCTGCAACCAACAGCATCTTTACAAATAGGCCAAGTCAAACTAATCGAATTGGCAGTCGATGAAGCCGTTGGTTTGGTTGGTGCGGTGAATGAAAGTACAGGAATCTCAAAATTAGGAGCTTTGTTCACTCCGCTAAGGTTAGCAGGCTCGAATAAAGTAGGGCACTGCGCACCTGCGCTCAAAGCACAAGCAGCAGAGAGACTGAGTGTAGCAAATAACTGTCTCATAAAATGATACGGGGGTTTTAGTTATAAAAATTAAAGTTCGAAATCCTAAAAATAAGGCAGCAATTTGCTTGTTCCAAGAAGCCATTACTGAATTGTTAGTGCAAAGATAGGCAGGTTTTTGAAGTGTGCAAGTTGGTAGAAAAGGGCATATTTAAAACTTTATTTTGAGTTATACGATAAAAACCAATCTTTTAAGCATGAAATAAAATTTTTATTATTTTTAAAAAATATTTATCAAATCCAAAAGGTGTTTACTAACAGTTTATTATAAACGGATTTTTTTCGTATTGAAAAAAAATTAGTTAATTGGGTTAAGTTAATAACAAGGTAAATACATTTTTTAAAAAAACGTATATCCTAAAAAAAAATTTAAAAATATCCAAAATAATGGAAAAGTCGTCGAAGTTGCAACTTCGACGACTTTTCCATTATTTTTTGTTTAATATTTTAAATGTATATCTAAATTCATTTTTTGCATCGGGTTCATGCGTGACAACTTCCATGATTTCCCATTCCGTTTCATTGATTTTTGGAAAAAAAACATCGCCGACCGGTTCAATATCCACTTCTGTCAGGTAAATTCGATTCCAAAACGGCTGCGTTTGGCAGTAAATCTCGCCGCCGCCAATGATGAAAACTTCTTTTTGCCCCTGTATTCGCGCCTCGTGCAAGGCTTCTTCTATGGAATGTACCGTCACCACACCCGTTCCAATGAAAAAAGGATTCCGCGTAATGACGACATTGGTTCGTTTCGGCAGAGGGCGACCAATGGATTCGTAACATTTTCTGCCCATAAGTACCCAATGATTCAATGTTTTTTGTCTGAAATATTTCAAATCCGCAGGCAAATACCAAGGGATTTGTTGGTCGTGACCAATCACGCCATTTTTAGCTACGGCTACTATTATAGAAATAATCATAATTTTTAAATTATTGATTCACATTGAGTTAGATTTTTTTAGCTCTAACATCAGATGCTTAGACGGATGGAGGCATATCGCTTAATTCAAGCTCTAATCCTACCTCTGGCACTTCTGCCAATTCAAGTTGTTCTAAAAAATCCTTGATGTCTGGATTTTTCAGTTGGATATATTTTGCCAAGCAGCATCTATTGAATTGTTCATACGTAAATCATTGATTATCAATTCATTGAAAAGGCAGGTACTTTATCAGGCTGCACGTGATGAAAAGTCAACACATTGATTTTATGTTTCATGTAGCGGGATAAGGGCAAATGATGCAAAAATTCCTCCACTTCGCGCTCGGAAGTGGCGATAAAAATTGCCCATAATTTGCTATTTTCCATTGAAAGCGTGTAACTCGCCAATTTGCCTTCATTAAAATAGGTATTCACCTTAGCGCGTTGATACGGGATGAGCTTTTGAAATCGTTCCCCAATCAATTGTGGTAAGGTAAATTCGACCATATAGAAAAACTTTTCTCCATCCATTTGTTTGAATCTATTGGATTTATTGATAAAGTAAATAAGGAAAACACAAATAAAAGCAAGATGTTGTGGATTTACAAAGAATAGGGCAAGAATTTTTAAAAAAGGGTAAAACGCGTGCGCCATACAAGGAGAAGATAAGGCATGAACCATTTTACCATAAATTTGAATTATTTTAAATAAATTACAAGCACAACTATCGCTTTTTCAACCCATTTCTTGCAAGGGATGCCAAAAATGGCGTTTAAAATCAACAATCACAGCGTCTTTGACGACAATGCCTTCCATTTCTAATAATTCTTGCATCCGAGTAGGCGTTGCAAAATGCAGTCTGCCTGATAATTCGCCTTTGCGATTGACCACGCGGTGCGCCGGAATATCAGCTTTCAACGCCGCATTCAATGCCCAACCCACCATGCGCGGCGCACCTAATTGTAAAAATTCGGCGATAGCACCATAAGTGGTGACGCGTCCCGCAGGAATCAACTTCGTTACATCATACACATCTGCCCAAAAAGATTGTTTTTTCATAAACAGCAACTTTGTTTTTATAATGAACTCAAATAGCGCAATTTTGTTGAGGTATAACAGTAGTCGGGAAATTTATTTCCCGCGATTCGCGGGAAATAAATTTCCCGACTACTCAATTTTGTTACCTTTGTAGGCGTTTTAAAGCCATTAAAATCATTCCTATCGATACGATATGGATAAAATATAGATAAAATGAAGCAAACCATACAGCCCACAAAATATATTAATAGATTGGTTATTAATGGTTTATGGAATCAATTCGATGTGGATTGGAACTTAAATCCAGATGTCAATATTCTCGTTGGTGAAAATGGAACGGGAAAAAGCACTATCTTGAATTGGATTATCAATATTTGGAATAAAGATTATGATTCAAATCCCAATCTTTATTTGGAAGTTGTCAACAAATCTGCTGAGGAAGATAAAGCATTTGCTAAAAATTATTTTTTATTAAAACGGTCAACCGACTTTTCAAAATAACCGAAAAATCGGTGGATGTAAAGGATACTAAATTAGCATTTAGACTTAAAAATGATGTAAAAATTCATTGGTATGATTTATCATCTGGTGAAAAACAATTATTAATCATTTTGCTAACCGTTTTATGTCAGGACGAAAAGCCATCTATTTTAATCATGGATGAACCTGAAATTTCCTTGTATTTGGAATGGCAATATGAATTAATACAGATTATAAAAAAAATGAACCCCCATTGTCAACAGATTATAGTAACTCATTCGCCCAGCATTTATGGAAAAGAATGGCGGGATAAAGTTACTTTCACTAAAAATATAATTTCACCCATGAAAGCATCAAATGGTATATAACAAATTTAGTAGTTAAGTAGTTAAATTTAAAGAACCGATAACAACGTTTGGAGGGTTTGAAACCCTCCAAACGTTATACTACCTTGAAAATCAACATTTTAGTTGATATAACTTTTTGTCGATTCTTTCCTTCTAACTACTTAGGAAATTTATTTCCCGCGATTTGCGGAAAATAAATCTCCGACTACCCATGCGCCTATATTATCGTAACGTCACGCAAATTGGATATTTGCCTATATAACCTACGTTTTTGATTCAAAAAAAACGAAGTACCAGATTTTTTTCAAACGACCCTAATCACCTTGCCGTGTCCTTATTCATTCAAGATTCGCTCAATTTTATTGCCAAAGTGACTCCGCGCCGCGTTTGGAATGCGTCGAAAGTCCTTGCTTCGTTCTACGCGACGGACTGGTTGAAACGCCCTGTTCAATGGGGTTTGCCATTCACGATTTCGCTCGAACCGACGACCGCATGCAATTTGCGGTGTCCCGAATGCCCAAGTGGGTTGCGGGCTTTCACGCGTCCGATAGGCAATCTGAAAGAAGATTTTTTCAGAAAAACCATTGATGAATTGCATAAAGAATTGATTTACTTGATTTTTTACTTTCAAGGAGAACCTTATATCAATCCAAAATTTTTGGATATGGTGCGGTACGCTTCCGATAAAGGCATCTATACGATGACTTCCACAAACGGGCATTTCCTCAACGACGAAAATGCCCGAAAAACGATTGAGTCGGGTTTAGACCGTTTGATTATCTCGGTGGATGGCACGACACAGGAGGTTTACGAGAGTTACCGCAAGGCGGGCAAATTGGAAAGCGTGTTGAAAGGGGCGCGCAATGTCGTCAAATGGAAAAAAGAACTCAAGTCTAAAACGCCTCATATCATTTTTCAATTTCTGGTGGTTCGTCCGAATGAACATCAAATTCCTGAAATTTATCAATTGGCAAAAGAAATTGGTATTGATGAGGTCAAATTGAAAACGGCGCAAGTCTATGATTATGAAAAAGGCAATGATTTGATTCCGCGACAGGATAAATTTGCTCGATATGAGGAATTTGCACCCGGTCAATGGCGGGCGAAAAACAAATTGTTGAATCGTTGTTGGAAATTATGGCATTCTTGCGTCATTACTTGGGATGGATTGGTCGTTCCCTGTTGTTTTGATAAGGATGCGCAACATCGATTGGGTGATTTAAAAACAAATAGTTTTAAAGAATTATGGCAAGCCAAACCGTATCAACAGTTCCGAACCGACCTTTTGCGCGGGCGCGACCAAATTGATATTTGTCAAAATTGCACAGAAGGTTGTAAAGTGTGGGCGTAATTACGATACGAATTGGAACGCGGATGACAGGGATTAGGCGAATTTTCACGGATTTTTTGAAAAATCCGTGAAAATCCGCCCATCCGCGTCATCCGCGTTCCAATTTACCCTATACGGATTTTTTCAAAAAATTCGTGAAAATTCGTCCAATCCGCGTCGTCCGCGTTCCAATTGACCCTATTTCAAACCCAATTTTTGTTTGACCAAAGGCGCGACATCTTCCTTTTCATTGGTAAACAACATGGTTCCAGAAGCCGTATCGAAAATATAATCATATTTATTTTCTTTGCCGACTGCTTGAATTGCCTTATTAATTTTTTCAATAATGGGTTGCAGCAAGGCTTGGCGTTGCGCATTGACTTTTTGCTCTGCTTCCTGCGCGCCTCTGCGGATTTGTTCTTCCTCTTTGCTCAGTTGTTCGCCCTGTCTTTTTTCTTCGGAAGGCGACAATTTACCTTCTTTTCGGTCTTGAATGAACTGTTTTGCACGCGGTTCAAACATTTTTTGCAACAATTCGATTTGGTCTGACAAGGATTTGCGGTACAATGCCAACGAAGAATCGGCTTTCAATACTTCGGGCATTTTTTCCAACATATTGCCAGAATTTAAATACCCAATTTTCTGCGCTTGCACCGAATGACTCAATGCACAAACGAGCGTACTCATTAAAAACAATTGAACAATTTTCATTTCTTATGACTGTAAGTTTAAATATGATATTGGTAGAAAATTTTGTTAGATGCTTTTTTGCAAGGAAACATTTCAAGAGGCTTCTGATTGCGACGCAAAAGTAAAAATAAGTTTCTAATTGACAGGAATATTGGCACTCGAATTGCGCGGAAGCATGGATTATTTAAAATATTTTTTTAAATCAAAAACCATTTTCACCCATGCGTACATGGCACATTTTACTCATTAGTTTTTTGGTTGTTGCTCAATTGTCCGCTCAAAATGGCGCACAAACGATTGAAACCTACCTCACAGAACAAAAAATCAAGGCTCAAAAAATCAAGGAAGGTTTGTACCTAACCGTCGAGACGGAAGGCAAAGGTGCGCCTATTAAAATTGGTAACTATTTGAAAATCAATTATGTAGGTAAATTATTGAATGAAAAAATATTTGATGTTTCGCCTCAAAACGAACCTTTTGTGTTTCGGTTGGGCTATCGGCAAGTGATTTCGGGTTGGGAAACGGCGATTGCGACGTTGAAAATAGGGTCGAAAGTGACGCTTTTTATGAATCCCAATTGGGGTTATGGCAGCACGGGGGCGGATGAAAGTGTGCCGCCGAATGCACCGTTGCGTTTTGAAATTGAATTGTTGGAAGCGATGAGTGATGCCGAATACGATAAGTACATGAAGCAAATGGAGGCAAAGGCGCGGGCGGATTTTGAGGGCAAACAAAATGTACAATTCATCCAAGATAAAAAGTTGATTGATGAATACGCAAGTACTAAAAAATTGAAAATCAATCGATTACCTTCTGGTTTGAGTTATATCATCACCAAAAATGGCAAGGGCGCGACCGCAAAATCGGGTGACCAAGTGACCGTGCATTATGAAGGTAGCTTTTTAGATGGCAAAACATTTGATGCAACAAAGGGAAAATCGCCCTTTCAATTCGTATTGGGTTTCAAAAAAGCGATTGCAGGTTGGGAAGAAGGGTTGAAATTTTTCAATAAAGGCAGTGAAGGCATTTTCTTGATTCCGTCAAAATTGGGTTACGGCGCGACTCCTTTGGATGATGGCAAAACGGTGGTTCCAAGTAATTCGGTTTTGATTTTTAAAATCCAAGTCATAGATGTGGCAAAACCTAAATATTAAAACTTGGGTTCTTTGGATGGAATGGATTCTTTGGATTGTTTTTAATTCAAAGAATCCATTCCATTTTTAGGGAAAAAACAGCCATTTCCGCTTTGGGAAATTTTTGAAATAGGATGCTCATGAGTTCAAAGATTGGAAGGATGTTTCGGTTGAAAAGTGCCAATGAGGGCTTCAAATCATCAGCATCCTATTTCAGAAATTCCCAAAGTGGAAACTGCTAAAATATTGATTTTTAAGGTCGTATAACGTTTGGAGGGTTTTAAAACCCTCCAAACGTTGTTGTTGATTATTTTATCTCCCTTGTTTGTCCGCTTCGGTCATCCTAAAAATCCTAATTCAGACCTTACCGCGATTATTATTTTTCAAAAAAAATATTCACACACAAAATATTATTTGTTAAAAATATATTTGTTAAAAATTTATGATTATTAAAATCAAAAAAATCTTTTAAAAAAAAGATAAATAGTTGGAGTATCCAAATTAATGCGTAATATTACACCGAAATTTTATTAATCTAAAACCAATCTATTTTTTAATGTAGGATAGATTGGCGCAAATTTTTTTTAGAAACTCAACTTTAAAATTTTCGGACTCATGGTCAAAGCGACTCGTTTTTTTGCCCTGCTTGTGTTGTTATTTACCGCAAGCGTTACTTGGGCGCAATCCACTCTTAAAGGCTCTGTCAAAGATGCAACAGGTGGACTTCCAGGTGTTTCCATTGTTAAAAAAGGCACTACCACAGGTACAATTACGGACGGCGATGGCAACTATACGTTGAAATTGCCGAATGGTACACATGAAATCGTTTTTTCATTCATCGGCTTTGCACCTGTTACGAAATCGGTGACCCTTGATGGAACGGAAACGACTTTGGATGTTGTGATGAGTGCAGGCGATAACGCATTAGGAGAAGTCATCATCTCTACGGGTAGCCGTAATACGCAACGGACGGTGACGGATTCACCGCTTCCGATTGACATTTTGAATACCAATGACTTGCGCAGCACAGGTCAACAATCGTTTGACAAAGCATTACAATACCGTGTTCCATCGTTTAACTCGGTGAATACGCCTGTAAATGATGCAACGACGTTGTTAGACCCTTACGAAATCCGGAATATGGGACCCAGCCGTACCTTGATTTTGATTAATGGCAAACGGAAAAATTTAAGTTCTTTATTATACGTACAGTTTTCTCCCGGTCGTGGTGAAACGGGCGTTGACTTATCAGCGATTCCGAATGATGCGATTAAGCGTGTAGAAATTTTGCGTGATGGTGCATCTGCTCAATACGGTTCGGATGCGATTGCGGGCGTTATGAACGTCATTTTGAAAGACAAATATGAATATTCTTCTTTGAATATCAATACTGGAATTACCCACAAAGGCGACGGTGCAACTTATGGCGTATCGTTGAATAGCGGTAGCAATGTAGGCGACAAAGGCTTTTTGAATTACACGATTGCATTGAGCCAACAAGATAATGCAGTGCGTTCGGGCAACATTCATGTTCCAACGGAAATTGAAACTTTTGGTAACCCATACGGCGGTTTTAGTGATTTAGCTAAATTCCGTAATGAAACAGGTACAGATGTATTGGGTGGAAAAATTAATCCAGTTGGGGCTACTGCTACAGCAGCGGATATGGCAACTTGGAATGGCAAAGTAGGGGATAATAATGCTAAGTATAATAGTATGATTAGCAATTACTTAGCAGAACGTCCTACTGGTGGTAACTTGAATGGCACCGGCGAAATCACCGCAGCAAAATTCTTAATCAATGGCGGTGTGAACATTAGTGATAAAGGTCAATTATATGCAAACGCGGCACTCGTTAAAAAACGCGTTTTAAGTAATGCCAATTTCCGTACGCCTTATTGGAGACAAGATAGAGGTTTATTGCACACACCAACCGATAATGGTGGCAAAAACTATCTTACATTCCCCGGTCAAGTGTTCTTCGGTAGTGATAATATTGATTTGTACAAAGGTTACATTGGTTACATGCCTACTTTTGAAGGCGATTTGACCGATTATAATGCAACTATTGGTGCGAGAAACGAAATTGACGGTTGGAAACACGATGTGAGTTTAACTGCGGGTGGCAATGAGCAACTTTATACAGTCGATAATACCGTAAACCGTAGTTTAGGCAAACTTAGTCCAACCCGTTTTAAAACAGGTGGTTACGGATTTAGCCATTTAGTGGGTAACTTGGATGTTTCTAAAGCAATCACACCTGAATTGGGAATTGCTTTCGGTATGGAAGCGCGGTCTGAAACGTTTACGATTGTAGGCGGTGATACAGCATCTTATTTTGGACAAGGTTCTAACTCTTTTCCGGGTATTGACCGGGTGAATGCAGGTAGCAACTCTCGTTTCAATGTCGGTGGTTATATTGATTTAAGCTACGACATTACCAAAGAATTTTTGGTGAATGGTACGTTCCGTACGGAAAAATATAGTGATTTTGGCGCAGCAAACGTTTGGAAATTATCTACTCGTTATAAATTGCCAAATGATATTGCAACGATTCGCGGTTCGGTTTCTACGGGTTTCCGTGCGCCGACCTTGCACCAAATTTATGCGCAATCGATTCAAGCATCGTTCTCACAAGGTAAAATTAACTTATCTGGTTTATTCAACAACCGTAGTGCGCAAGCACGCGCTTTGGGTATCCCGAATTTGAAACCGGAGCAATCTACCAACACTACTTTTGGTGTTGCCTTGAATCCAATCAAAAATTTGAGTATCAGTTTGGATTATTACAGCATTAAAGTGAAGGATAGAATCGTATATAGCTCTTCTATCACCTCGTCTGATGCAACTACGGATTTATACAAAATTTTGCAAGCAGGTGATTTGGCATCTGTACAGTTTTTCATCAATGGTATCCAAACTACTACAAGTGGTTTAGATTTCGTTGCGAATTATCGCAATATTATTATTGGAGATGGTAAAATGGCAATCAATTTGGCGGGTAATGTGGTATTAGGCAATACAATTGACGGTTTACCAAATGAGCCAGCAGCGATTAAAAATGCAGGTTCAAGTATCTTGAATCCACAAATCAAGTCGTTATTGACGGAAAGCCGTCCTGCTTACAAAGCGATTTTGGGTGCAGATTATACTTTGGGTGCATGGAATTTCAATTTGAACAATACTTTATTTGGCAAAACGGCTTTCCGCGATATTGACAACGGTGGTGACGATATGATTTATCTTAAATCGGTCTTTTCTCCCGCAGTCGTAACGGATTTGAGCATCGGTTATGCGATTAACAAGAAAATAGGTGTTGGTATCAATATCAATAATATTTTCAATATTTTGCCAAAATGGGATATTATTGAATCGGCTATCGAAACAACGCCTGATGCAACTAAATTCGCTGCGGCAAAAGCAAGACTTGCAGACCCTACTAAAAAAGCATTATTGCGCGGCGCGTTAGGATTTAGCGGACGTTATGATATTTTGGGTTATAATGGTTCTCAATTCAGCCAATTAGGTACGGTTTTGAATGCGAATTTGAATATCAAGTTTTAATAATTTGAAGTATCAAAGCAAAAAAGTTTAACAGTGAATATTCAAACGGTCAGCAACTGCATAGTTGTCTGACCGTTTTGATTATAATAATTGATAATGCCGTTTGGATTTATCTAAAATAACATGAGCATCTTGCCGATTCCCTTTCACATCAGCAAGCATTTCAAGAATCAATCGCTCCTATTTTTTTACTTTTCTACTTACTCTTTCCATGTTAAGATTTCTGCCGTTACTTCGTCATAGACGAAATTTTTAATACCATGTTTTGTCTTACGGTTTTGATTTTAAGCCATCACCATTTCAATATGCAAAATTCCATCTTCCAAATACGCTTCTCCATCGATTTTGAATCCAAAACTTTCATAAAATGGTATCAAATAGCATTGCGCACCAATCCGAATCGGTTGATTCGGGTATAAAGCGCGAATTTGTTTCAAACTTTCAGTCATCAAGGCTTTTCCCGCGCCTGTATTGCGCACTTTCGGGTGCGTCACAACACGCCCAATACTGATTTCCGTTTCATAAGCAACACCTTTCGGCAACAATCGGGTGTATGCTATCAATTGATTAGACGCGGCATCGCGTCCCATGAGATGCCAAGCAGGCATATCTTTACCATCTGCGTCCAAATACGGGCAATTTTGTTCAACAATGAAAACGACTTGACGCAAGTTCATAATTTCATACAACTCGTTGACAGTCAATTGATTAAAAAGTTTACAAGAGCAAACCATAGATATTTTTATTTTAATATAAATTTCAAAAAAACGTATAGAAAGAGGGAAATGAGGATAAAAAATCGCCGCTTTAGTTTCGGAAAATTTTCAATTTTCCGAAACTAAGTAGTCATAACGAAATAAGCTATCACAATGTAAATAATTGATAATCAACATATTAACGTCGACATATTAACGTCGGCGAGGTTGCAACCTCGCCGACGTTGACGCAGTTGCAACGTCGCCGACGTTGACGCGGTTGCAACCTCGCCGACGTTGACGCAGTTGCAACCTCGCCGACGTTGACGCAGTTGCAACCTCGCCGACGTTGACGCGGTTGCAACCTCGCCGACGTTGACGCGGTTGCAACCTCGCCGATGTTGACGCGGTTTTTTGATAGTTTATTACGGCGCGACTACTTATTTTAAAAAGGTTCGCTTTTTTGGAAAAAAAGGAACTATTTTGAATCAAGTTTCGGAAAATTTCCAATTTTCCGAAACTTAAGCGGCATAAACACAAATAGGCAGTTACAATTTTTTTAACTATCTCAACTTAATTTTGTTCAGATACTTAAACGCTGCAAAGGTAGCATTTTTACGCTTTTTCACCAATCTGATACCATTCATTCAACGTATTGATATTATGAAAAACAAACTATTTTTCCTCTTTTTGCTGCTTTGTAAAACCATCTTTGCAAGTGCGCAAACGTTTCAACGATTATCAATTCCATTGAAAATCAACAACTTACCTGTACTCAATGCTTGGGCAGGCGGACTCAACGCGCCTCAATGGAGTGAAGTCGATTGCAACAATGATGGTAAAAAAGACTTATTCGTTTTAGACCGAATTGGCAATGTGCGGCTTTTATTTTTGAATCAATCTACTGTATCAGGTGAATCAAAATACGTTTTCGCACCTGAATATTTGAATTATTTCCCTGAAATGAATGATTTTGCCCTCCTCCGCGACTTCAATGGAGATGGCATTATGGATATTTTCACGTTTAATGACGGACCGATTGCAGGTGTTCGCGTTTTCAAAGGCAAAATCGTTCAAAATCATATTGCGTTTGAACGCGTTTTGTTTCAAAATTATGATTTTGATATTTTAAATTACACGAATGCGTCTGGCACGCGGTTCAATATTTACATCAACATCACGGACATTCCCGCAATAGACGATATAGACGGTGATGGTGATTTGGATTTGGTGGCATTTAGTTTGGGCGGCGGTCATGCGATTTACTTTGCGAATCAATCCGTAGAGCGCGGTTTTCGGCGCGATAGCTTGATTTTTGAACAAAAAGACGATTGTTGGGGGCGTTTTTACGACAATGGAGCGAGTTTGACGGTCAAATTAGGGCGTGTTGATTCGTGTGCGCGGAATCTGAATGGCGATATTATTCGCCGTCCGCTTCATCCCGGTGCGTCACTCTGTCCGATAGATGTGGACGGCGATGGCGATAAAGAAATGTTGCTCGGCAGCGTCTCTTTTGACCGTTTGAACCTATTGACGAACGGTGGTTCTGCTCGAACCGCCGTCATTTCGACCCAAAATCCCAATTTTCCAGACGCGCTTGACCCATTAATTTTGCCGAGATTCCCTGCTGCTTACCTTGCAGATGTCGATTTGGATGGCAAAAAAGATTTAATCGTGTCTCCAAATGCCATGAATTGGGTTGAAAATTACGATTGTGCATGGTGGTATAAAAATATCGGTACGGGCAATGCGTATCAATGGGCATTCAAATCTAAAAATCTTTTAATTGATGGGATGATAGATTTGGGTGCAGGGGCGCATCCTGCATTCGTGGATTACAATGCAGATGGATTGATGGATTTGGTCGTGGGCAATTATGGGCGTTTCCAAACGGGTGGCGGTAAAGATTCAAGGTTATACTTATTTAAAAATATCGGTACGCGCAATGCCCCACAATTTCAATTAATAGATGATAATTGGTTGAATTTCAGTAGTTTAAGCAATATAGATGTTTATAATTTTACGCCCACTTTTGGCGATATAGACCAAGATGGTGATATGGATTTGATGGTTGGAAGCAATGACGGTGGACTCTATTTCGTCCGAAATGAGGCGGGCGCAGGGCGGGCATTGCAAATGGCAAATCCGATTCCATATTACAAAAATATAGAATGTGCAACCGATGCAACCCCACAACTCATTGATTTAGACCGAGATGGGTTGATGGATATTATTGCAGGTGGGCGAAATGGGATGATTCGTTTTTTCAAAAACATCGGCACTCGCGGACAACCGAATTTTAATGCGACTGCTACCATTTCGCAATTAGGCGGTTTGGACACCCGAGATGGACAACCCGTAGGTTTGTCAACGCCCTTTTTCATGGATTTTGGCAATCATTTTAAATTAATTTGCGGTACAGAATTTGGAAAAATAAAATCATTTCAAAATATTGTTTCGCCTTTATCCAGCAATTATGTTTCCAATAACCCCGATTTTGGACAAGTACAACAAGGTTTTCAAACGCATCCGATTTTATACGATTGGAATCAAGATGGCAAATTGGATATGACGGTAGGCAATTTGCGCGGTGGATTAGCCCTTTTCGTCACGCCGTACAATACGGATGGCAGTGTCCCTGTTGAAAGCATTTCGGTAACACATGATTTTGAAATCTATCCCAATCCTGTTGAAAATCAATTGATTATAAAAAGTGATTTAGAAAATTATCCCATAAAAATTTATAATGCGTTGGGACAACAAGTCTTGATAACGCATCAAAAAATAGTGGATGTAAGTACCTTGCCAACAGGCTGGTACATCGTGCAGATGGGGCATCAACAAGCGCGTTTTGTAAAATAGTAGCAAAGCATTGTGTAATTGGCAAAAAGATTTTAAATTTGCCTTAAAATGAAACTATGATTGATAGACGCGCCAAACGCGCTCAATACAAAGCATTCGCTTCCCAGCTTCGAGCTTTACACGACCGAGATATGAAATTGCGGAAAGAGGAGTATCTCTATGTCGAATTAGAAAAACCTCAATTTGTAGGTTATGAAAAATATTTCGTCTTGCGCGAAGATTGCCAAACGCCCATGCGTGAAAAACTATTGGCACTCATCAATACGATCCTTTTTAGCAAGCGTAAGCATTTTAACAAACGTGTTCGTCGCAAAAGCAAACGCGCTCATGCAGAAAAAGGGGCTAAAACAATACCTATTGAGCATAAAACCCAACGATTATATGAATATTATTGGTCAAAACTGTCTGTTTTAGAGCAAGCCTATTTCACACCGATTGAAGTTCGGGAAAAAAGTGGTTTCGTACACATGATGTATGAATGGAGTTATCCATGGATGTTGGTTTCCAAAGTCCGCAAAAAGTTTATTACACAGATTCGGGTTCCGAATCCTGATAAAATGAGCGAAAGTGACCGACTTAGCAATTACATTGAAGCGCACCAATTGCGGGCAAAAATGCAGAAAATGTTTTTTCATACCAAAATCAATAATCGGGAGCATAGACTCCAAACGCGCCATCAACTCCAAGAAAAACAGGCACTCAAAGAAATTCGCCAAGAACCGCCTTTTATAAGTTGGCTTTTAGCGGGCATGATTTGCTTTTTTTCTTGCAATGACCCTACCAGTCTGGTCTCCAACGGTGATGTGGCTTTGCCCTTTTTGGGCAAAAAAAGAAATTCGCCAAGAACCGCCTTTTATAAGTTGGCTTTTAGCGGGCATGATTTGCTTTTTTTCTTGCAATGACCCTACCAGTCTGGTCTCCAACGGTGATGTGGCTTTGCCCTTTTTGGGCAAAACGGTTTATAGTGTATCCAAAAAAGAAACAAAAATGGATACATTGCATCAAAAAATTCCATTCCATACGCTGACAGACCAAAATGGGCAAATCTTTCGCTCCAATATTTTAGATGGGCAGGTTTATATGGCTCATTTTTTTTTCACCACTTGTCCATCGGTCTGCCCGAAAACGCAACCCTTGTTACAAAAAATAGCAACGCATTTTCAAGCAACTCCGAATTTTAAAATAATAGCGTATTCCATTGACCCTCAATATGATACACCTGAACGATTAAAATTATTTGCAACTAAAAACGGGTTTGATAACCCAAATCATGTTTTCCTAACAGGCAATAAAGACACCATTTACCAATTGGCAAATGAGCATTATAATACCACTACTTTTAAAGGAGTCGGCAAAAAAGATATTGCTCATACAGGCGCGTTGATATTGATTGACAATGAGAAACGTATTAGAGGAATGTACAATGGAATGGATGAGCATGAATATAACCGATGTGTGACCGATATAACGCATCTTTTAACAAAACTTTAAGAAGGTATTTAGTATCTTTTAACGGCTAATTCCATCTAAATAGCATATCTTTGTAAGGTAAATTCAAAAAAAATTATTAAAAATCCTAAAATCTGTTTTCTCGTGAAAAAATCATTTTTGGCAACTGTTACCGTTCTTTTTTCAACAATCCTTGCGGTCTCTGCTCAAAACGTGCAAGAGGCTCCGCGTAAAACAACGGCTGAACCCCAAAATACCGTCAATATCAAACCGATTTTCGCTGGCGGCGAAACTTTTTTAAGGGCTTCTGCCTTTGTGGTGCAAACGCCGACAGCGACGCAACCCGCAGATAAGCAATCGGCTACGGAGCCGAAACCCACATCTGCGCTGAAACAATAAAATAGGAATCGAATTTATAGCTCAAAAAAAGGGTGCTTTTGTGAAAAAAGCATCCTTTTTTCGTTGTGTTCTTATTAACTTTGCCACTTTGTTCTACTTAACGGTTACAAAGAACGATGTGGAAAAAACTTATATTAGGATGTTTACTCCTGCCAACGTACCTTGCGGCGCAAAATCAACCTGCTTTTTCGGAAGATTATCATACGATGTGGTTGCGCGGGATGTTAATTTATCGCACCAAAGCGGCGAATTATCAAGTTGAAGGCATTTTCAGACAGCAAGAAAATGAATTTGCGCCGCCGTATTGGGCGGGACACAATGACCCACTTGCGGCTCCCTTGATGCGCGGACTGCGCTTGTGGGCATTGTACAATGCTTCCAAACGTTGGCGTATTGACATGGCAACTTCTTGGTTTGCCACGTATCCAACGATTAAAAAAGCAACAGATGTCGGAAAACCGTATTTTCACGATTTTCGGTTGACTTGTCTGCCTTTATATACGTATAAAATCAATCGATTGGAAATGAGCAGTCGGATGGGCGGTGAAATATTGTTCATTTATCCGCATCATTTTGATAGTTTGACCATTCGGCAACGCTTTCGGGTGCGCCCGATGTTGAAATATAAGGTCGCTCCTCAACTCTGGGCATCCATTTTTGATGAATATTTCGTTGCCATCACCGCAAACGGACTCCGATATGAGCAACATCGACCTGCGAGTATGTTGCATTTTGAACCCAAAACCAATCATTTATTGGAAGGCGGCGTTTTTGTCAATTACAGATCCAATGATGTGACGCATGGAATCACTTGGTTGTTGTATTACAATCGATTTTTTTAAAATTTGAATATGAAAACAATTGGCATTTTAGGCGGCATGAGCCATGTTGCCACTGGCGAATTATACCGCATGCTCAATGAGCGTGCGAATCACTATCTCGGTGGTGCGCATACCGCGCAAATATTGATGTATAGTGTTGATTTTGAACACATTAAGCAATTTGTTTATCAAGATAAGTGGGCAGAATCCAGTGCTTATTTGATTGAAAAAGCCAAACGATTGGAAGCAGGTGGTGCGGATTTTGTCGTCATGGTATCCAATACGATGCACATGGTGGCGGATGATATTGCTAAAAATATCAATATTCCCTTTTTGCACATTGTAGATATGACGGCTGCCGTTTTGAAACAACATCAGATTCAAAAAGTGGGCATTCTCGGCACGCGTCCGACGATGGAAGCAGCGTATTATGCAGCGCGTTTCAAGGAGTTGCATGACATCACTTTGGTACGTCCTTCGGAGGCTCAAATGACTGATATTGATACCATTATATTTGAAGAATTATGTAAATTTGAAATCAAAGATACCTCTCGACAACGCTTTTTTGCCGTCATGGAAGACTTGCGCAAACAAGGCGCGGAAGCGATTATTTTGGGTTGTACGGAGATATTTTTATTGGTGAATGAACAAAATTATAAGGATATACCACTTTTTGATACCGCAGCGATTTTGGCGGAGACGGCGGTGCGCACGAGTTTGGGGTTGAATTAGGAATGAAGTAATTTTTTGAATGCCGCTAATTTTAAAAAAATGTAACTCATAGATAATCAACGCATTTGTATAGAATCAAGGTCGGCGAGGTTTCAACCCTATCCACTACCCACAAAATGATTGTTGGTATTCAAAGGATTCTACAAAATAAAAAAGGTGCGTAGCACCACAACATTTGTAGCAAAACGATGAATCAAGCCGTTTCGGAGGTGCGTAGCACCGTAACATTGGTGAAACGATGCGAATGTTACGGTGCTACGCACCTTTCAATCAAATTGGTTCATCGTTTTTCTACAAATGTTGTGGTGCGACGCACCTTTTTGATTCTGTGGGTACTGGATAGGGTTTCAACCTCGCCGACCTTTGGGATAGGTCCTTTTAATGGAACCATTCAAAGGAGTTTTTTTTCAGCATCAATAATCGGTTGAAGGAATTTTGAGATACCTCGCGCCGAAGTTTACAACGTTTCCATAAACGCATGAAAACGCGCAAATTCAGCATATCGCCCTTCGATATGCGCCCATTTTGGCGCGTCTGCAAACCGATATTTTTTAGCATTGCCAAATTCAAAACGAATAAA